>NZ_LQYX01000101.1:0-6700 GCF_001587475.1 Geobacillus sp. B4113_201601 | reverse complement strand
GTAGAATCAGCTTTCGTTTCTGAATGAAAATGCCGCCGATTCGAGTGTGACAGCGGTTTTTCACCGGGCTTCTAGAATCTTTGTCTCTGACATACCTTGCACAATTATCTGTTTCAACATTTCAAATCGATTTGATGCTGTTGTTTTGTTTTCTAAAATCATGCTTATTTTGCTTTTACACATCACAGATGATATCAGATGATTTGATCTCTTTTATCTTTTTAAAAGTTGGTATGTTGCTGACTCAACCCTTACTGTATCAAAATAAAAAAGAAAAAACATCCGTATTTTCCGCAATTTTGATTGCGGAAAATACCTATTTTTAGAGAAAATAATGACAGAAGTTGTAATATAGTATAAAATTTTGATGAACCATAATCATTTATTGAGGGAGGCTTTGTTTATGAAGCAAAATTTATGGGATGTCCTTCAAGAACTTCTTGAGAAAGATGTCATTGGAGCAACGGAACTTGCACTCGCAAAGGAACGCTTAAGTCCACAAGAATTTTCAGCACTCGCAGCATATCTTCAGGACAGTTCAAAAAAAGAAGGAAATCTTTGGGTGTAAGATTAGATGAACAGGATTGAAAAAAGCGCCATCAGAACTTTTTTGCAAAATCACTTGTTGACTAACTGTATGTTAGAAAAAGAAATCATTCAATATATTTTTCATCTGCTACACGGCAAGGGAAAAATATTTAGCACTGATGAAACACATTTTTCCTGGGGGGGATTTTATGCGCAAGTATCCTCCTTCCATTTGAAAGATGACACTTGCATACAATCTATTATTAGTCATGCTGCTGCTATTGAACTTCTCATTCTTCTCTCGAAAATTTATATGGATAAGGCGTTTCGTCAAATAGCTACTCATTTTCCCGACAAGCAGATTCAAATAGCCCGCTTAAAAAGATATTTAGAAAGTTAGGGATAGAATGAATAAAAAAGTTCTTCCTTTTAGCCTAATCCTTATTTCTATTTTTATTATTTGTTATTTTTTACTAAAAATGTACAATGAACATGTTTCGCCGCAACGTTATTTTCCAATATTTATAGGAATGATCTTTTTATTGGCTGGCATTTACAGCTATGTGCAAAAACCTAATTCGATTGTCGTTCAGTATTTTTTGGCTCTTATGTTTATTAGCGGAATGGCCATCGCTCTGTCAAGCCCTTCCAGCGAAAATATAAAGCCAGCAAGAGAATTGGAGGTCGTTTTTATTTCATTTGCTCCTTACATCCTTTTAAAATTTTTTGAGCATTTTCCTTCGTCTGCAAAACCGAACTTTTTTCGCCAAGTGCGCATTCTCACGTTATATATGGCCATCTTTATAACGATCAGTTATCTATTCATTGGTATTCATCATCATGTCATCATTAGCACAATCGTTCGTCCAAGTATTGTAGCCAATATTATTCTAGCACTGCTAGGTTGCGTAATCCTATTTTATTTACACCTTCGTTCCAATTCGAATAAGATAAAAAATCAAATATATCTTTTAATTGGCAGCATCATGATATCGTTTGCGCCCGTTGTTATTCTTAACTTGATTCCAAATGCGTTTTTTTCCCTGCCCGGCGCTCCTTTTCATTATAGCCTTGGCAGTATAGTCATGTTTCCACTGACGTTGTCATATTTGTTAACCCGGCAGGAAATTATCGATTTTCGCGAAATATTAGAGAAAATGATGGTCCGTCTATTCATGATTGGTTGTTGTTTAGCAATATTTAATCTATTATTGTCGTTATTTTACGATATACACTTTAAATTCTGTATCTTAGTTAACACATTGCTCATTTGCCTTTTTATTGTCTATGATCTAATCAACAAAGGGCTCGAACCGCTGCAAATGAGGAAATGGCATGGAAAACAAGAGGAGATTCAAAAAGAAAAACTCACCATTCTTCAAGAGTTGCTAAACGGAAAACATTTAGAATATTGTGCTAAGCTCATTGCTGATTTAATACACAAAACGATCGATGTGAGTGGAGTATGCATCGTGTGGAAACATGATCACAGCCCTACTGTATTGCATAAAACAGGAATCTTCCTTCATCTTCACGATAGTGAATTATTATCTTATGCTTGTCAAAGCAGCTATTTTTCCAAAATGACTATGAATGAAAAGAGCGTCTTTTTCTATCCTATGACTATAGACGATGCATTAATCGGCTGGATGATGATTGGAGAAAAAACAAACGCGACGGTTTTTGACAACGAAGAACAAAAACTAATGAAAAAAATCCAAATGGATGCCATAGAATTATTCACCAGCTCAAAAACGTTACAACAGATTGAGAACCAACTAAAGAAAATAACAGAAGAATCACGGATGTCTGAGCAATCCCACTGGCTCCTTCTTCATGAACATGAAGAAGAAAAAAGGAAGCTATCAACTTTTCTCCATGATGAGGTATTACAACATTTAATTCTTCTTTTGAATAAGCTTGAGTGGCTTATTCAAAAGAAAAATATAGATAAAAAACTATTCGAGGACATGAAAAGGTTGCTTCAACGCGATATTTTTGAAATCAGAGAGATGTGCCATGAACTATATCCTGTTATGGTGGAAGATTTAGGACTCAAACAAGGTCTCTCTTCATTAAAGAGAAAATGCGAAACGAACTATAACGTGATTGTTGAAGTCAATTATATTGCGAACCTAAAAATCATTCAGCCGTTTCTCTCAATCCAAGCATTTCGGATCATTAAAGAATTAGTTTATAACGCCATCAAACATTCTTCGTCAAGAAAGATTGTTGTAACTGTTGAAGAAACAAAACAGTTTCTAAATATACAAGTCAAGGATTACGGCGTCGGATTTAAGGTGCCGGATCATTTATTAGAATTATCACAGACAAATCACTTAGGTTTAATTACAATTCAAAAACGGGTTCATCAGTTAAATGGGACACTGACAATACATTCAGAGCTGGGGGCTGGAACTTGCATTTCCGTTTCTTTGCCAATTACAGTTGAAGAAGGTGGGGGCAATGAAAATCAAAGTATTATTAGTAGATGACCATTTATTGGTCATGCATGGCATCCAAAAATTGTTAGAAAATGAAATCGACTTGGAGGTCGTCAATACCGTTTGTGATCCCGCACTTTTAGAGACAGAAATCAAAAAACATAACCCCAATGTCATTGTCATGGATATAAGGATGAAAAATGATAATGGGATTGAATGGGTGAGAAAAATTTCTAAAACATATCCTACCTGCAAAGTCGTGATTTTATCCGGATATAATTATGACGAATACATTCAAGCCGCCTATGAAGCTGGCGCCTATGCCTTCGTCACTAAGGAAAGTTCGGTCTTTGAATTAGCCAATGCCATCCGGCAAACTTATCTAGGGGTTAAATCGTTCCCAATTGATCGATTGGACTACTGCAACTCTCCTCTTACAAAAACTGAATTGGACATTCTCCAACTCATTTCCGAAGATAAGACAAATGCGGAAATTAGCGAATTGCTGCATATCAGCCGCAGAACAGTGGAACATCATGTGTCTTCCATTTTGCGAAAGCTCGATGCTGATTCGCGGGTCGGAGCGGTTGTGAAGGCAATAAAGCTAGGATTGATTGGGTAGAACGGACTGACTCACAAGGCTAGCTGTTCTCTAGCTAAACACTAGAAGGCCGGTGAAAAACCGCTGTCACACACGAAGCGGCGGCGTTTTCATTCAGAAAACAAAGCTGATTCTACAAGGTTTCTCTAATTGATAAAAGAATGGAATCAGCAGTATTTTGCCCTAAATCACCAACCTTCTAGATATAGAATTACAGATTCGATTAATGAGTATATATAGTAGAAAAAAGGGTGTCTCATTGATTTTGGACACCCTCTCTCCTTTCTAAAACGGCTATGTCAATCGATAAAGAACAACGACGATTGTTGGGCTCAGACTGATTAATAGCAAAAAAAGACAACTTTCAGCTACGCTACCGGAATTCACCTCCCCTTTTCATTGTTTAGAAGCGGGAGACTTCTTCCGTTGATAAGTTAACGTAAATGGGTTATTGCTTTCCGTGAAAATGCAGGACTGGCGCGGATTTTCCATCCACGGGTGGAGGACAAAACGCTGCCCACGGAACTTTCCGTGAACATGCTGCACCGGCGCGCGTTTGCATCCCGAAGTGAAGGGCAGATTGCGCTGCTCATGGGACTTTCTGTGAAAATGTGTCGTCTGAATTCATCATTTCATGCTAGAAGGTCGGTGAAAAACGGTTGTTTCTTTTGAGCAATGGGGGATCGTTTGAAAGGTAATCCTAATGCGACAAGGCTTTTCGATTTGAGAAACGGTCTTGATAAGCGGCTTGCCCCCTTAAATCACCGGTCTCCTAGGGGGAAACAAGACTTATTCATGAGTGTTTTTTTTTCAAAAAAGGGCTACGAATCGGAAAAAAACATTTTATAATAGACATATAGTCATCAGATGACCTGTTCATTAAACTCGGTACACGGGAGGGAGAACCGTTGAAAGTCTCGTTATTCGTTACCTGCTTGATCGATCTCTTTTATACGGAGGCCGGCAAAGCGACCGTCGAACTGCTCGAGCGGCTCGGCTGTGAGATTGATTTTCCCGAGGCGCAAACGTGCTGCGGACAGCCGGCGTATAACAGCGGCTATGTCCAAGAAGCGAAAGAGGCGATGAAACAAATGATGCGCGCGTTCGCCGATGCCGACTATGTCGTCACCCCATCCGGCTCATGCGCGGCCATGGTAAAAGAATACCCGCACCTCTTCCGCGGCGATCCGGAATGGGAAGACGAAGCGAAGCGCCTAGCGGCGAAAACGTACGAGCTGACCCAATTTCTCGTTGACGTGCTGAACGTCGAGGATGTCGGCGCCTCGCTCCCCGGACGGGCGACGTACCATACGTCCTGTCACATGACAAGGCTCCTTGGCGTCAAAGAAGCGCCGCTCCGCTTATTAGAACATGTCGAAGGGCTTGAGCTTGTTCCGCTGCCGAACGCTCATCAATGTTGCGGGTTTGGCGGCACGTTTTCCGTCAAAATGGGTCCGATTTCCGAACAAATGGTAGATGAAAAAATCGCCCATATCGACGAAGTGGATGCCGACTACGTGATCGGCGCCGATTGCGGCTGTTTACTAAACATCGGCGGACGCATCGAGCGGCTCGGCAAACCGATTCGCGTCATGCATATCGCCGAAGTGTTAAATCAGCATAGCGAAAAGGAGGGAAACGACAATGCCGATGAAAATCGAAAACGGGCCGTTTTGGAAACGGGTCGAGGAAAACTTGCAAAATAATTTTATGCGCGGGGCGGTCGCCGGCATGCAAGACCGCGGCTATGTGCGGCGGCTTGGCGTCATTGAAGAGCTCGGCCATTGGGAGGAGTGGCGCTCGCTCGCTGAACAAATCCGAAAACATACGCTCGAAAACTTGGATTATTATTTAATGCAGCTTAGTGAAAACGTTGCCAACCGGGGCGGCCACGTCTTTTTCGCCCGGACGGCCGAAGAAGCGAACGACTACATCCGCCGCATCGCTTTGGAAAAACAGGCGAAAAAAATCGTCAAATCCAAATCAATGGTGACCGAGGAAATCAATTTAAACCCGGTGCTTGAAGCCATCGGCTGTGACGTTGTCGAAACCGACCTTGGAGAGTACATTTTGCAGATGGACGATCATGACCCGCCGTCGCATATCGTCGGCCCGGCGCTCCATAAAAACAAAGAGCAAATTCGCGACGTCTTCCGCCGCAAGCTTGGCTATACGAAATCGTCCGATCCGGTTGAACTTGCCCGCCATGCCCGCGAAACGCTGCGGCGCGACTATTTGACGGCTGACATCGGCATCACCGGCTGCAACTTCGCCATCGCCGAATCAGGCTCGATCACGCTCGTGACAAACGAAGGCAACGCCGACTTAGTGACCGCGCTGCCGAAAACCCAAATTACGGTCATGGGCATGGAGCGGATCGTTCCGACATTTGAAGAAATGGAAGTGCTTGTGAGCATGTTGACACGCAGCGCCGTCGGACAAAAATTGACGAGCTACATCACCGTCCTCACCGGTCCGCGCGACGAAGGGGACGCTGACGGACCGGAAGAGTTCCATCTCGTCATCGTCGACAACGGGCGCTCATCGATTTTAGGCACGGAGTTTCAGCCGGTGCTGCAATGCATCCGCTGCGCGGCCTGTGTCAACGTCTGCCCCGTGTACCGTCATATCGGCGGCCATTCGTACGGCTCGATTTACTCCGGCCCGATCGGTGCGGTCTTGTCGCCGCTCTTAGGCGGCTACGACGACTACAAGGAGCTTCCGTACGCATCCTCCCTTTGCGCGGCCTGCACGGAGGCATGTCCGGTGAAAATTCCGCTTCATGAGCTGCTCATCAAACATCGCCAAATCATCGTCGAGCAGGAAGGAAAAGCGCCGGTCGCGGAAAAACTGGCGATGAAGGCGTTTCGCCTCGGGACCGCCTCGCCGTCATTGTACCGGTTCGGCACGAAGTTGGCGCCAAGCGCCTTCGCCCCGTTTGCCGAAGACGGGCGCATCAGAAAAGGCCCCGGCCCGCTGAAAGCGTGGACGGAAAGCCGCGAATTTCCGGCGCCAAGCAAAGAGCGGTTCCGGGACTGGTTTCGCAATCGTCAAAAAGGAGCATTCCCGTTAGGAGCTTTTCCGGGGACTTGATCAAAAAAAGCCCTCTTGGTATGATGCAGGGGTG
>NZ_LQYX01000003.1:0-24965 GCF_001587475.1 Geobacillus sp. B4113_201601 | reverse complement strand
TTTGTCGAAAAATATTTTTTGGACACCCCTGAGGGGCCGAAAAGCCTTGATAAATCAACATTTCTAGAGGGAGGAAGGTCCATGGAACAATGGGTGCATAGCGAGTATGGAGTGCGCGTTGAGCGGCTGGAGCCAAAAGGGAGGCAGACCGTGATCTGGGGGCAGCAAGAACGCTTTCTTCTCGTTCCCGCTGACGGGCGGAGCGAAGCGGAGATGGAAGAGCGCCAGCACATCAGCCGCTATTTGCGGGCCAAAGGGGTGAACGGCGTCGGGGAGCTGGTGAAAACAAAAGCCGAAACGTATCTTGCCGTCTATGAGGGACGGCCGATGGCGCTCATCCGCGCGCCGCTTCCGCCCGTGCGCCTGCGCCGGCTCGGCCGAGAGCTTGCTTTGCTGCACGAATACGGGCGCTCTTGCCCGCTGCCCATTACGGTTTGCCGGCGCATCGGCCAATGGCGGGAGCTGTGGGCGAAGCGGATCGACCAAATGGAGGCGTTTTGGACGAACATGGTGGCAAACGGCCCGGCGTCGCCGTTTGACCGGCTGTTTATCGAGTCGTTCCCGTATTATGTAGGGTTGGCGGAAAACGCCGTCCAATATGTGGCCGATACGGAACTCGATGAGGAGCCGCTTCGCGTTGATTACGCCGCGTTTTGCCACGAGCGGCTGCCTCAGGCTGGCTGGATCGAAGGGGCCGAGGTGAAGCTGCCGACCGATTGGGTGTACGACCATTGCGCCCGCGATTTGGCTGAATGGGTGCGTGATTTGTATCGGCGGCACGGGCTGGAATGCCGGCAGGAGGTGCGCCGGTTTTTCCAAGACTACGGGCACGTGTCGCCGCTGTCGCCGTTTGCTTGGCGGCTTGTTTACGCCCGCTTGTTGTTTCCGCTTCCGTATTTCGAGTGTGTGGAGGCGTACTATTTGACAGCGGATGGACAGGAACGAACGCGCCGCGAGGAGGAATTGCGGCGGCTGCTCGGCGGCTCGCACGAGTATGAGCGATTTTTAGCTTCGTTTGCCGAGATTGCCGGCATCGCCGAACGCGTGCGTCTGCCGGCGGTCGAGTGGCTGCCGCCGGCGTAGAAAGGAGAGCGGGGGCCGCGGCGCTGGCGCCCGCTGTTTCGTTGACCGCCGTTGGCTTCATTTGAGCGCCGGGTGAGGCGGGAGGACTGGTTGGCGTCTGCTTGCCAGAAGCGGTGCTTTCGTTCATTCAAGGTGAGTCCCGGCGCGCTTGGCCGCTGGAAAACGGAAGGATGGGCGGGGCTATGGGGGGACAACTTCCCGTTTTTTTTCCGCCGGAGTTGTGATAAGATTTAGAAAAAACGAAGAAGGAGTGGCATCATGACGAAGCCGTGCGTCTTTATTACGCGCAAACTGCCAGAGGATGTTGTGGCCCCGCTTTCGGCTATCGCTGAAGTGGAGATGTGGCCGCATGAGGACGTGGCGGTGCCAAACGATGTGCTCGTGGAAAAAGCAAAGCGGGCGGCGGCCCTTTTGCCGATGGTGTCCGATCCGATTGGTGAACAGGTGCTGTCAGCGGGAGCGGAGCTGAAAGTGGTCGCCAACATGGGGGTCGGTTATGACAATATTGATGTGCCGGCAGCGACTCGGCGCGGCATCGTCGTATGCAACACGCCGGACGTGCTGACTGATACGACGGCCGATTTGACGTTCGCGCTGCTGTTAGCCACCGCTCGCCGCCTCGTCGAAGCGGCTGAATTTTTGAAAGAAGGGAAATGGAAAAGCTGGAGCCCATTTTTGCTTGCGGGCGCCGATGTCCACCATAAAACGATCGGCATCGTCGGCATGGGAAACATCGGCCAGGCGGTGGCGAAGCGGGCGAAAGGGTTTGACATGAACGTGCTGTATTACAACCGTTCCCGCCGCCCGGAAGCGGAAGCGGAGCTTGGCGCCATCTACCGGCCGTTTGCCGATCTGCTTGCGGAGAGCGATTTTGTCGTCTGCTTGACGCCGCTCACCCCGGAGACGCGTCGTTTGTTCAACCGCGAGGCGTTTCGGCGGATGAAACGATCAGCGGTTTTCATCAATGCGGCGCGCGGGGCGGTCGTCGATGAACAGGCGCTGTATGAGGCGCTCGTTCATGGAGAGATCGCGGCGGCCGGGCTCGATGTGTTTGAAAAAGAACCAGTGGATCCCGCCCATCCGCTCGTTTCGCTTCCGAACGTTGTCGCCTTGCCGCATATCGGCAGCGCCACGTACGAAACGCGGCGGGCGATGATGGCGTTGGCGCGCGACAACATCATCGCTGTGCTTGAAGGGCGGCCGCCGTTAACACCGGTGAATCGGCCGTCATAACTTTTCTGCGTTGGGAGGCAGCTGGCGCCGGTAAATCGGTCGCCGCAAAAATTTTTGTTGCCAAACGGCTGGCCGTCTTTTATAATGTCTACTATAAAAATACAAATGTCTACTGTGGGTAAACAGAAGGGGCGGGGAAGATGGAAAAACCGATTTTAGTTGGCTTGTTAGGATTAGGGACCGTTGGCAGCGGCGTGGTCAAAATCATTGAAAACCATCAGGAGAAGCTGATGCATCAAGTCGGATGTCCAGTCAAGGTGAAGAAAATTCTTGTCCGCGACGTCAACAAACCGCGCGATGTCGAGGTCGATCCGGCGCTGCTGACGACGAGCGCCGCCGAGGTGATCGACGATCCGGAGGTGGACGTCATCATCGAAGTGATGGGCGGCATTGAGGAGACGAAGGAGCTGCTGCTGCGGGCGTTGCGTCAAGGAAAACATGTGGTGACGGCGAACAAAGATTTAATGGCGGTGTACGGTTCAGAGTTGCTCCGGGTGGCGGCGGAGCATCATTGCGATTTGTTCTATGAAGCGAGCGTCGCCGGCGGCATTCCGATTTTGCGCAGCTTAGTGGATGGACTGGCGTCGGACCGGATTACGAAGCTCATGGGCATTGTCAATGGGACGACGAACTACATTTTGACGAACATGGCGCAAAACGGCGCCTCTTATGAAGCGGCGCTCGCCGAAGCGCAAGCGCTCGGGTTCGCGGAAGCCGATCCAACGTCGGACGTCGAAGGGCTCGATGCGGCGCGGAAGATGGCGATTTTGGCCCGCCTTGGCTTCTCCATGGATATTGATTTGGACGATGTTAACGCGAAAGGCATCACAGAAGTGACGGAGGAGGATTTAAATTACGGGAAACGGCTCGGCTATACGATGAAGCTGATCGGCATCGCCCAGCGCGATGGAAGCAAGGTGGAAGTCAGCGTTCAGCCGACGTTTTTGCCCGATTCGCATCCGCTCGCGTCCGTCCAGAACGAATATAACGCTGTGTACGTTTACGGCGAAGCGGTCGGAGAAACGATGTTCTACGGGCCGGGCGCCGGCAGCTTGCCGACGGCGACGGCGGTTGTCTCCGACTTGGTCGCGGTGATGAAAAATATGCGCCTTGGCGTCAACGGTCGCTATGCCGTTGCGCCGCAATATGAAAAACAGTTGAAAGCTCCAACGGAAATTTTCTCGAAATACTTTTTGCGCATTCACGTGAAAGACCAAGTGGGGGCGTTTGCCAAAATTACGACGCTGTTTTCCAAGCGCGGAGTGAGCTTTGAAAAGATTTTGCAGCTGCCGATGAAGGAAAACGGCCTCGCCGAAATCGTCATCGTCACGCATGATGCTTCGCAGCAAGACTACGAAGAGATTTTGCAGCAGCTGGGCGATTTGGAAATCGTCGAGCGGGTGCAAAGTTCGTATCGGGTGGAAGGGGAGAAACGGTGATGACATGGAGAGGGCTGCTTGACGCGTACGGCGACTTTTTGCCGCTGACTGAAGCAACGCCAAGGCTGTCGCTTTGTGAAGGAAACACTCCGCTCATCCCGTTGCCGCGGTTGTCGGAAGAGCTCGGGATTACGCTGTACGTCAAAGTGGAAGGAGCGAACCCAACCGGGTCGTTTAAAGATCGCGGCATGGTGATGGCGGTGGCGAAGGCGAAAGAGGAAGGAAGCCATACGATCATTTGCGCCTCCACCGGCAATACGTCCGCTTCCGCCGCCGCGTATGCAGCGCGCGCTGGGCTGCGCTGCCTTGTCGTCATCCCGAACGGAAAGATCGCCCTTGGCAAACTGGCGCAAGCCGCCATGTACGGGGCGGAGATTTTTGCGATCGACGGCAATTTCGACGAAGCGCTCAGCATGGTGCGTCGGCTGAGCGAAACGGCGCCGATTACGCTCGTCAACTCCGTCAACCCGTACCGGATCGAAGGGCAAAAAACGGCAGCGTTTGAAGTGTGCGATCAGCTTGGGCGCGCGCCGGACGTGCTCGCCATTCCGGTCGGCAACGCCGGCAACATCACCGCCTATTGGAAAGGGTTTAAGGAGTATCACGAAGCAAAAGGAACAGGGTTGCCGCAAATGCGCGGCTTTGAAGCGGAAGGGGCGGCGGCGATCGTCCGCAATCAAGTGATTGAACAGCCGGAAACGATCGCGACGGCGATCCGCATCGGCAATCCGGCGAGCTGGCAGAAAGCGGTCGAGGCGGCGAACGAATCAGGCGGAAAAATCGATGAAGTGAGCGATGCCGAGATTTTGGCGGCCTATCAGCGGCTTGCCCGCACGGAAGGCGTTTTTGCTGAGCCGGCGTCATGCGCGGCGATCGCCGGGGTCATCAAGCAGCGCGAGCGGAATGAAATCGAGCGCGGCAGCCTCGTTGTCGCCGTTCTCACTGGCAATGGCTTGAAAGACCCGGCCATCGCCTTGGAGACCGCGGCGATCGAACCGATCGTGCTGCCGAACGATGAACAAGTTGTCTTAGAGCATTTGCAAGGGGTTGTCCGCGCATGAAAGAAGACGAGATGTTGAAGATCGTCGTTCCGGGGAGCACGGCGAACTTAGGACCCGGGTTTGACTCGATCGGGCTCGCCGTTTCCCGTTACTTAACGCTTGATGTCCGCTTGGCGGAGGCGTGGTCCTTTGTGCCGAAAACGGCCGAGGTGAGCGGCATCCCGCGCGGAACCGACAATTTGGTGTATCAAGCGGCGGCCGAAACGGCGGATGTTTACGGCCGGCGCCTGCCGAGCTGCGAAGTGGAAGTGTCCAGCGACATTCCGCTCACACGCGGGCTCGGCAGCAGCGCGGCGGCGGTCGTCGCCGGCATCGAGCTGGCCGATGCGCTACTTGAACTAGGATTGTCGCGCGAACAAAAGATGGAACTGGCCACCCGCTATGAGGGCCATCCGGACAATGTCGGCGCTTCGCTGTACGGAGGGCTGGTCATCGGCTGCTACCGCGAGGAAGGTGTGGATGTCGTTCATCTTCCCGATGTGGACATTGAAATGGTGGCATTGATCCCAGCCTATGAGTTGGAGACGAAAAAAGCGCGCGGGCAGCTGCCTGAACAATGGACGAGGCAGCGGACCGTCGAGGCGAGCGCCATCAGCAATGTGTTCGTTGCGGCGCTGCTGACAAAAAACTGGCGGCTTGCCGGCCGCATGATGGCGGCCGATCTGTTTCATCAGCCGTACCGGAAACCGCTCGTTCCCGAGCTTGAGCGGGCGGAGGCGCTCGCTCTCGAATACGGGGCGATCGGCGCGGCGCTAAGCGGGGCGGGGCCGACGGTGCTCGTTTTTGCGGAACGAGGGGACGGCGCTCGTCTTGCCGAGCGGCTGCGGCCGCATTTTCCCGGTTGCGAAGTCGCCAAGCTGGCCGTTGAGCCGCACGGCAGCCGCGTCTACAAGCTCGCGCTGGAAGCGTGAGGGTTTTTTCGGCGTTGGGAGAACCGACCGCCGTCCGCCTCCTCTTCGCGCACGCCGAGGGTCGATAAGGGTCTTTGTCTTTGGAGCGGGAACGAAAACGGGGCGGTCCGTTACGCTTTCTCGTCGTCGGATGCCGTAGGAGGACAAAAAAACATCCGAACAGCGGCGAGCTGTTCGGATGTTCCGCTTTAGAATACTTGCTCTACTTCGACGACGCCCGGCACTTCTTCAAACAGCGCGCGTTCGATCCCGGCTTTTAACGTGATCGTCGAGCTCGGGCAGCTGCCGCATGCGCCGAGAAGGCGGAGCTTGACCACGCCGTCCTCTACGTCTACGAGCTCGCAGTCGCCCCCGTCGCGAAGCAGGAACGGACGAAGTTTATCCAACACTTCTTGCACTTGTTCTTTGATTTCTTGGTCCGTCATTTCCATCGACTCCTTTCCTTACTTTTTATTATAATCGTGACAGGGGAAAAAATCTAATGATAAATTTTGCTTGCATAAAGGGTGACAATGATGGCGTTTCAAGCGGTTGAAATTTGTGTTTACGGGGCTGACGTCCTTTGCCCGGCTTGCGTGCAGCTGCCGTCATCGAAAGAGACGTATGAGTGGCTCGAAGCGGCGTTGCGCCGCAAGTATCCCGATCAGCCGTTCCGGATGGTCTACGTCGATATTTTTCACCCTCCTGCCGATGATGAACGAAAACGGGCGTTGGCGCAAACGATCGTTGAAGAAGATTGGGTGTATCCGGTCGTGGTGATCGAAGGAACGGTGGTGGCGGAAGGCAATCCGCGGCTGAAGACCATTTGCGCAGAAATGGAAAAATACGGCTACCGTTCGTTATAGCGGCGGCGCATGGGGAGGAAAGCGAACGGACGGCGGGGAGGTCCCCGCCGCCTTCGCGTTTGGTCAGCCGCCCGGTCGGCGACAAGAGCTGCTCATACTGTCGTTAGAAATGTCGCCTAACCCTTTGGTCCGCTGCCAGATCGGCGATAAGATTTCGACGATGATGGGTCGGTGTCGGTTGCCAGCACGCGTTCTCACTGAACCTGCTGCTTTGCGCCTGCCATTTTATGGACAGCTGTGCAAGGCTTAATAGCCGTTGTGGTGTTTATACATCCAAAGAACGCCCGATTTTAACAGGCGCGGCACCCGTCCAATGAGCGGGCGGTCCGCCACAAGGCCGAAGCCGTGTTTTTTCCCGAGCGAGCCGAGAATGCCTTTCAGCTTAATCGGCGGGAATTCGCTTGGCGGCTCTTCGCCGTTCCAGCGCTTTTGCAGAACTTGGACGATTTGTTCGGCTTGCGCTTCGGCGAGCTGGGCGCTCGGCGAATGCGGCAGGCTCGCACAGTCGCCGACGACGTAGGCGTTTTCATAGCCGGGGATATGGTGCCGTTTCGTCAAGATGACGCGGCCTTGCTTGTCCTTTTCCACGTTGAGTTCGCGGACGACGCGATTCGGCTGGATGCCGGCCGTCCAGACGATGACGTCGCACGGCACCGGTTCATCGTGGTTGTACAGCACACCCGGCTCAACTTTCGTCACGTTGGAGTGGCGAATGATCTCAACCTTGTGTTCGTCGAACCAGCTTTCGACATAATCGCTCAGCCGTTTTGGAAACATCGGCAAAATGCGCTCGCCGCGGTCAAACAGTTTAATGTGCAAATCAGGGCGGCTTTCGGCGAGCTCGCTGGCCAACTCCACGCCGCTCAGGCCGGCGCCGACGATGCCGACGGTCGACTTGGGCGGCAAGTTGTTCAGCGCTTCGTAGGCGGCGCGCGCTTTGTCGATCGATTGAATGCTGTAGGTGTATTGATCAGCGCCTGGCACCCCGTGGTACTTGTCCTCACAGCCCAATCCGATCACCAGCTCGTCATAACGGACGCTGCGCTCGTCTTTCAGGTGAACGATCTGGTTGTCAAGGTCAATGGAGACGACTTCGCCAAACTCGTACGTCAGCTGCGGATGTTCCGGGAACGGGACGCGAATATGGTGGTCACTGACCGTTCCTGCGGCCAACGCGTAATATTCCGTTTTTAAACAATGGTACGGAACGCGGTCAATGAGGATAATATGAATGCCGTTTGGCACATGATCTGGGAGGAGGCGTTGCAAAATCCGCATATTGCCGTATCCTCCGCCGAGCAGTACAAGTTGTCTCATGGTTAAAAATCCCCTTTTGTCCAGTTTCGTAAGCCGCTTATGCCATAAAAAAGTATAACGAAATTGTGACAAAAGAACAATAATTTTTCTGCCCACTCCTTGCCCGACAAGCATGTTCATTGACGGCGCGCGGCAAAACGGCTACGATGGGAAACAGGAAGGTGAACATGCGCATGGTTTTGCCAATCATCGAATTTTGCATCAGCAACTTAGCCAGCGGGTCGTACGAGGCGATGGAACAGCTTGAAAAAGACCCGAATCTCGATATTATCGAATACAGTTGCCTAAGCTATTGCACGCGCTGTGCGGAAACGCTGTTTGCGCTCGTCAACGGCGAGTTTGTCAGCGCCGAAACGCCGGATGAACTCGTGGAAAAGATTTATCGGCATCTCGAAGAACATCCGATGCTGTAACGAAAAAAGGAGGATGCCCAATGGCGGCATCCTCTTCAATGTATATGAAAAAACGGGGGATACTTCCATTGTGGCCAAGGGGCGTTGTTTTTATACATCCAATTCCAGACTTTTTCGGGAGGGACGAACATTGCCATCGTTTACGTTTACGAAAATGCATGGATTAGGGAACAGCTATATTTACGTTGATTTGTTTCGCGAAACGCTTCCGGAAGACGAGCTGCCGGCGATCGCCCGCCGCGTTTCGAACGTTCACACCGGCATTGGATCGGATGGCTTAATTCTCATTGGTCCTGCGGAGCGGGCGCCGGTCAAAATGCGGATTTTCAACAGCGACGGTTCGGAAGGGAAAAATTGTGGCAACGGCTTGCGCTGTGTAGCAAAATACGCGTATGAGCATGGCCTTGTCAAGGAGCGCCGCTTTTTGATCGAAACGCTTTCCGGGCTGGTTGAAGCAGAAGTGGCAGTCCAAGACGGCGAGGTGGTGAGCGTCACCGTCGATATGGGCGAACCGCGCCTGCAGCGGAGCGCCATACCGATGATCGGACCGGAGGCGGAACAGGTCGTCGCTGAGCCGTTTGTCATCGGCGGCCGCGAGTACGCGCTCACCGCCGTCTCGATGGGCAATCCACACGCGGTCTTTTATGTTGATGACATCCGCCAAGCGCCGGTCGAGGCGCTGGGGCCGCTTGTCGAACGCGATCCGCGTTTTCCCGAAGGAGTGAACGTCGAATTTGTTGAAGTCGTGAGTGATCGCGAGCTTCACTTCCGCGTGTGGGAGCGCGGTTCCGGCGTGACGCAGGCGTGCGGGACGGGCGCGTGCGCGGCTGTTGTCGCTTCCGTGCTCAACGGGAAGACGGCGCGCGGAGTGGAAACGGTCGTCCATTTGGCCGGCGGCGATTTGGTGATCACTTGGGAATGGGACGGGCGCGTGCGCATGACCGGCCCAGCCGAAACGGTGTGCACAGGGGTGTACTATGACCGGGGCGGGCAGAACGGTTGAGCATTTGCGCTGGAAAACGGTATAATAACAGTAAGCGGAAGGTCGGTGAGCGTTGAGTCGCCCGGTTGGGGGAGCTGGCCCGAACGCGGGTCGCCTACCTCGCTTGACCTGATAGCGAAGGAGGGATCGAGATGGCGGAAGCCATTGTTACGCTGACGGAAGCGGCAGCGTTTCAAATTAAGGACATGATGAAGGAGCAGGAAGAGGAAAACGCCTATTTGCGCGTAGGGGTTCACGGCGGTGGCTGCAGCGGGCTGTCGTACGGCATGGGCTTTGAGCATGAGCGGCGCGCGGACGACGTCGAATTTGAACAGCACGGCATTAAAATTTTGGTCGACCGCGATAGCGCGCCGATTTTGCGCGGCACGGTCATTGATTACAAACAGTCGCTGCTTGGTGGCGGATTTACGATCCACAACCCGAACGCCATCGCGACGTGCGGCTGCGGTTCGTCGTTCCGCACGGCAACGAACGCCGGCACGCCGGAGCAGTGCTGACCGCGGAAACCGCGGCGGACAAACCCGGAGAAAGGGAGGGGAAGGCGAGTGAAAGGGCAAGTGAATGTAGTGTTGGCCCTCTTGTTGGCGCTGATCGTCGCCCTGCTCGCGGTGGCCAACGTTGACAAAGTAACCATCCGTTATTTGGTTGGGGAAACGCGTCTGCCGCTGATCATCGTCATTTTTGGCTCCGCGGTTCTCGGCGCTTTAGTCGTCGCTATGTTGGGCTGGGTTCGCCTGTTCAGCCTGCAGCGACAGCTGAAAGCAGCGCTCAAGGAAAACGAAGCGCTGGCCGCTCGGCTAGCCGAACATGAACAGCAGCCGTCATCGGCATCGCTGTCTGGCGATGAAACGATGTAAAGCGAACAGACGGCGCCGCCAAAATGAGAAAGAGGGTGTCCCAAAAGGATCGGGATTCCCTCTTTCGTTGCTTATATATACGTGCTGGCTGCTTCTGCCGCACGATCGGTTGTGCCGATCTTGAAGGCAGCCCCTTTTTGGGTCAGCCTCGCTTTGTCGTGCCGTGGTCGCATTAAAGCGCGGCACACAACGAAACTAAAAGAGTGAGGTCGAGTGCGCCGGCTGCATCCGCGCTGTCGGATCGATGTACGTTTTGGCGCTGCTGATGGCGATCGGCGCTTCGCCGAAGCCGCAGGCGATCAGCTTGATTTTTCCGTCGTACGTACAAATGTCGCCGGCGGCATAGACGCCCGGGATGTTCGTTTCCATGCGGGAATTTACTTTGATCGAATGCTTCTCGATTTCCAACCCCCAATCTTTGATCGGCCCAAGCGAGGAAATGAAGCCATAGTTGACAATAACGGCGTCCACATCGACCGTTTCTTTCGTTCCGTCCTTGGCGTGCTCAAGCACGACTTGGTGGATGGCATGTTCGTCACCGATCAGTTCCACTGGCACGAACGGTGTCTTCACACGCACGGCCGATTTCATAAGCTGTTCGACGCTGTGCTCATGGGCGCGGAACTTGTCACGGCGGTGCACGATCGTGACGCTGGCCGCGATCGGTTCGAGCATCAGCGACCAGTCGACCGCCGAGTCGCCGCCGCCGCAAACAAGCACCCGTTTTCCGGAAAACTGCTCCAAATCGTTGATAAAGTAATGCAAGTTTTTCCCTTCATAACGGGAAGCGGTTTCGATTTCCAGCCGCCGCGGCTGAAAGGCGCCGTTTCCAGCGGTGATGATCACCGTTTTCGAATAGTGGATTTGTTCATTGGTGATGAGTTTGAACGTTCCGTCTTCCTGCTTTTCAAGCACATCGACCGATTCGTTCAGGCAGATGGTTGGTGAAAACAGCTCCAGTTGCTTTTTCAGCTGATTGACCAGCTCTTGGGCGCGCACTTTCGGGAATCCGGCGACATCGTATATGTATTTTTCCGGATACAACGCGGAAAGCTGCCCGCCGAGCTGAGGAAGGCTTTCGATGATTTTGACCTTCATTTGCCGCAAGCCGCCATAAAACGCGGCAAACATGCCGGTCGGCCCGCCGCCGATGATCGTGACATCATAAAGCGTACGATCTTCCTTCACCGCCATACCTCCTTTGATTGTGATGAAATGATCCGTTTCTCTTTTTCGCACCGCGGCTCCTGCTCTCCACCTGTTTTAGGAGCGTTTCCATTCCGCGCCGCGGTCGGCTGCGAACCGCCTAGGCGGCGCTGCCGTTTTCGGTTTCGCTTCCAGCAAAGCTTGATTTTTCTTCCCTTCTTATTTTAGCATCTTATGTCAGCATGGGCAAAAGATGACGCCCACTGTCTGTTGGCTGCGGAAGGGCAGCGGTGAATTTTTCCGTCTTGCCGCAAAAAATACTTGAAATGGGGGGGAAAAAGGACTAATATGGTTGGTGGACAGATTGTTAATTTTTTGTGACAGTCCCTCGACATTTTTTTGTCCGTTATCGTGAACTTTTTCACAAACTTTGTGCGATAAAAACGGGGACGGCAGCAAAAGCTATAAAAAACGAAAAAGGGTGGAAGTGATTCAAGTGAGAAAACCAAACGTTGTCATTTTAGGCGCGGGCTACGGTGGGCTGATGACGACGGTTCGTCTGCAAAAGCTGATCGGGGTGAATGAGGCGAACATTACGCTCGTCAACAAACATGACTACCACTATGAGACGACATGGCTTCACGAGGCGTCGGCAGGAACGTTGCATCACGACCGCGTCCGCTATCCGATCCGTGATGTCATCGATCGGAACAAAGTGAAGTTTGTTCAAGCGACGGTCACTAAAATCGTTCCGGATGAGAAAAAAGTGCTGCTAGCAGACGGGGAATTGACATACGATTACCTTGTCATCGCTCTTGGCTTTGAATCGGAAACGTTTGGGATCAAAGGATTGAAAGAATACGCGTTTTCGATCGCTAATGTCGACGCCGCGCGGCAAATCCGCGAGCATATCGAATACCAGTTTGCGACGTACAATGCCGAAGAGGACAAAAAACCGGAGCGGCTCACGATTGTTGTCGGCGGCGCTGGGTTTACGGGCATCGAATTTTTAGGCGAGCTCGCCAACCGGATGCCGGAGCTGTGCCGGGAGTATGACATCGACCCGCACAAAGTGCGCATCATTTGCGTCGAGGCGGCGCCGACCGCGCTGCCGGGCTTTGATCCGGAGCTCGTCGAGTACGCGGTCAGCCAGCTTGAACGCAAAGGCGTCGAATTCAAAATCGGCACGGCCATCAAAGAATGCACGCCGGATGGCATCATCGTCGCCAAGGGCGATGACGTCGAAGAAATCAAAGCCGGCACGGTCATTTGGGCCGCTGGCGTGCGCGGCAGCCGCGTCATTGAGGAGTCTGGATTTGAAGCGGCGCGGGCGCGCGTGAAGGTTGACCCGTATTTGCGCGTCCCAGGCCATGAAGACATTTTTGTCGTCGGCGACTGTTCGCTCGTCATCGATGAGGAAACGAACCGCCCGTATCCGCCGACGGCGCAGATCGCCATGCAAGAAGGCCAGCTGTGCGCGAAAAACTTGGCGGTGCTCATCCGCGGGCAAGGAGAGCTCGAACCGTTCAAGCCTGACATTAAAGGAACCGTCTGTTCGCTCGGCCATGATGATGCCATCGGCGTCGTCTTCGGCAAAAAGCTGTGGGGAACGAAAGCAAGCTTCATGAAAAAAGTGATCGACAACCGCGCCCTGTATTTGATCGGCGGTTCGTCGCTCGTGATGAAAAAAGGGAAATTTAAATTTTTCTAAAACGGTTGATGGGAACGGTGCGACATTGGCTAAGCTGCCTAGCGGCAAGCTCGGCGGCTGCGCGGCGCTGGCAACCGTTAAAGATGGCGAGGCGACTCGCTGACATCGGCTCGATCGATGGCAGCGGTTTTGCGGGAGTGAGGGGAGTGTTCCAAAAGGACTGGGACACTCCCCTCATCGCGATAGACGCACCATCCGCTTCTCTGCCACGCGAGTTCGGTCTTTCTTGAGGGGAAGATCGCCTTTTTTGTGCCCCAAAAACAGGGATTCGCCGTCTGGCTGTCGAACTACCAACGTAAACAACGATCATGAAACAAAAGGATGAGAACGATGGACAGCAAACGCGGAAACGTTTGGATCGCCGCGGCGGGCTTGGTCATCAATGAAGCGGGGGAATGGCTCGTCGTCAAGAAAAAATACAGCGGGCTGAAAGGAAAATGGTCGCTGCCGGCCGGCTTTGTGCAACCAGGGGAGATGCTCGATGAAACGGCTGTTCGCGAAGTGTGGGAAGAAACGGGAATCCGCTCGGAACCCGTCGCGCTGCTTGGCGTTCGCACCGGCGTCATCAACGGAAACATCAGCGACAACATGGCGATTTTTTTGCTCCGGCCGCGATCGGAGCGCATCATCGTGCAGACCGAAGAGCTGGATGCGGCTGCTTTCTTGAGCAGAGCCGCGCTTCAGGCCGACCGTGACACTTCCGGCCTGATTCGATATTTGCTCGCGCTTGAGCCGCTCGCGTTCCTGCCGCCGCACAACGGCCTCAACCCGGGCGATCCGTTCGGGTACACGAAGTATCGGCTCTACTTTGAATCGCTGAAAGGGAAAGAATGACGAAGAAAATGAAAGCAAGTCATCGATGTATCCGTTTACATGAAGCGAAACGGCGAAAAATCGCCGTTTATTTTTACAGAAAATTTTGATATGTTAATAAAAACGAAATGGAGGGGAACATCGATGATGACGAGGACAGCTTGCCCTTATTGTGATGGGCACGGGTACGTACAGTTGCTGCTTGGCGGTTCGGAAACGTGCTACTGCTGCCAAGGGACAGGAAGCGAGAAAGAGGGAGAGAACAGGCGTTGACTTGGCATCCGCCCATCCAGTACACTGAAAAAGGGTGTAAGGGAGGTAGAGGGCGGATGCAGATGAGTTTGCCCCTTGTCTTGATTTCCATGCTTTTATTTTTTGTCTTGTTTTTCGGCATTAGTTTTTTGCTCAATATGGTGTTGCGGATGACGTGGATTGTCGCCGTATGCTTTCCGGTGATCGCTGCGCTCATCATTGACGATGTGCCATGGACGCGTTATTTCACCGCGCCGGCGGCGGCGTTTGCCGCGCTCGGGCGCAAAGCCGCTTCGTTGGCGGCGGCCGACGTCTTGATTTTGGCGAGCGGATTCGCCGGCGCTCTTTGCGCCGGATGGGCGATTCGCACGCTGCGAGCGAAAGGATACCGGATGTTTTGACGACCGGCGGCTGCCTTGGGGGCGTGCCGGTTTCAGTTTCCTATCGGGAAAAGGGAACGGATTTCCGCACGCGGGATCGGGTGCGGTGTCGGTTTGGCTGTTCGCGCCGTTTTGCAGCGGCTGGCGACGGCCATTTTTTTGTGCTTGGAAACTCGAGAAGCGTTCAAGTCGGCCGCCTGCTGTTGGCCGGCTTTCTTGCTATGGCCGGTACAGCGCAATGGCATTTTGCCTAGAAGGTCGGTGAAAAACCGCTGTCGCACACCAATCGATGGCATTTTCATTCTGAAGAGAAAGCTGGTTCTGCAAGGTTTTTCTAATTGAGAAACGAGTGGAATCAGTCGTTTTTGCACGAAATCACCAGCCTCCTAGAAAGTCGGTGAAAAACCGCTTTCGCTGCCAATGAATATTTCGATTTCGGATGGAGATAAATAGAGGTGTGAGAGGAGTTGAGAGCATTGAATGGGTTTAGGCAGTTTGTGCGCCGGTCTGCGATGACACTCTTGTTTTTCGCCGCGTTGACCGCAACGTTTCAATCCGTTTCAGGGGTTGAGGCGAAAACGGTTCTCCATTCCTTTCCAAACGTTTTATCGGTGGGTCATCCGCCTGTTTGGGAACTAAAGGAGCGCGCGAAAAACAGTCAGCACTCCCCGCCACGCCTTGAAGACCATTTTGATTGGTCAAAATATCCGTCCGTGGAAGTGATCGCGACCGGCTACACAGCTGGCGCCGAGTCAACGGGCAAAACGCCCGATCATCCTGAGTATGGCATTACATACTCCGGTGTCCGCGTCAAACGCGACCTTTATTCGACAATTGCCGCGGATTTAAGCGTTTTCCCGCTCGGCACGATTTTGTTTATTCCCGGCTACGGCTTCGGCGTCGTGGCCGATAAAGGCGGGGCGATCAAAGGGAATCGCATCGACTTATATTACGAAACCGTCGAAGATGTCTATAAATATTGGGGAAAAAGGAAAGTTCACGTCTATGTGGTGCAAAAAGGGGACGGCACCTTGTCGGAGGAAGAGTTGAAGCGGCTCAACGAAGATGAAACGATGCAAGTGTTTCGCCAGCAATATTTGCAGTCGAAAAGCTAAGCAGGCATCGATGGACTGCGCGGTGGCGCGGACAATCGAATCATTGACAGGCCCCCCGCCTGTCAGCGCCCGAGGAGCGGGTCGCTGTCGTCGGCGGGAGGAAAGAGCGACGGATGCAAAAGCGGCGCTAATTTTTTTAATCCGACTAGCAAGCGCGGCGACGGCCGGCAATAGAGCGCTTCTTCAAGAAGATGGATGCGCCCGTTTCGGACGGCGTCCGTTTCGTTGGCCTTCGGGCGCTGCGTGACCGCGCTGGGCCTCATTTTTTTTGTCTGCACCCCCACCCAGACGAGCAATATGTGCGCTGGATTGCGGGCGACGACTTCGTCCCATTCCGTCTGAATGCTCGCCTGCGGGCAGTCGGCAAACACGTTGCGTCCGCCGGCGAGTTCGCTGAGCTCGCTCAGCCAGTTGCCGCCGCCGGGCGTAAAAATCGGCCGCGGCCACCATTCCCAATACAGGCGGACCGGTTCGGCCGCAGCGGCTCGTTCGCGGTACTCAGCGAGAAACTCGCGATACCGGCGGACGAGATCAGCCGCTTTTTGCGTTTCACCAATGGCTTCGCCTAACGTAAGAAGGTCGGAGGCGATGTCATCGAGCGTATTCGGCGCCAGAACGAGATGGGGCAGCCGCCGGCGCGCGAGTTCCTCGACGTTGCGCTCCATCCCGGGAACGCTCAGCGAAGCGACGACAAGGTCCGGTTTCAGCGCTTCGACTTGATCGATGTCAATGCGCAAATCCGGCCCGACGTTCGGCAGCCGCTTGACCTCCGGGGGCCAATCGGACGATTGGTCGACGGCGATGACATCATCGAGCCGGCCAAGGTAAGCGAGCAATTCCGTGTTGCTTGGGCAAAGGGAGACAATATTCATGGCGTTATTCCTCCTTGGAAATGCTGGGGCGGCGCGTTTCGCCCTCATTCATTGCGCTTTTCCTCCTCGGAAAAGGCCGTCGGATTCGGGCGCGGCTAGGAGACCAATGATTTGAGGAAGCAAGCCGCTTCTCAAGCCCGTTTCTCAAATCAAAAAGCCTTATCGCATCAGAATCGCCTTTCAAACGCTCCCCATTGCTCAAGAGAAACAACCGTTTTTTTACCATATTTCTGGAAGGGTGATGAAAAACCGATGATTCCCTTCATCAATGGGGGAACGGGTGAAAAGCAGGACTGATGCAACGAGTTTTTCTGCTGGAGAAAGGCGAGTCAATCACCAGCCTCCTAGAAGCCAGGTGAAAAACCGCTGTCGCACACCAATCGGCGGCATTTTCATTCAAAAAAGAAAGTTGGTTCTGCAAAGTTTCTCTAATTGAGAAATGGATGGAGCATTTTGCACTAAATCACCGGCCTCCTAGGAGCGGTCCGCGAAGAGCCGTTAATGTGATATTCTATTTGCTGGCCGCGTTTTCCTTCTATCGTGTGCGGTGTAGCCGGAAAGAAAACCACGGTGGGGCGCTCCCGGCAGAAAAAAGCAAGCTATTGATTAGGGACTCGAAACAATAACCCCATTTCGATATAATGGAACATGAAAGCCATGACGAAAGGGGAGGAAACGATGTTTACTGTAAAACCGTTGCCATCGGCCGAAACGAATGAGGACGCGCTTGTGATCGGGTTGTTTGAAGGAGCGAAACCGTGGCGCGGCCTGGCCGGAGCGTATGATGCCCGCCTTGGCGGGCGGCTGGCCGAGCTGCAAAAGGAAGGCGACATTTCCGCGAAATGGGGGCGCCTTTCCGTCATCCATCCTTTTTTGCCCACTGGAGCGAAGCGGTTGTATTTTGTCGGGCTTGGCAAACAAGAAGAGCTGACGTTTGCGCGGCTGCGTGAAGGATTTGGCAAGCTCTTTCGCGCGCTCAAGCAGGCGAAGCGGACCGCGGCGGCCGTTGTGCTCGACACGTTTACGACCGAAGCGGTCGATGCGAACGAGGCGGCCCATGCCTTGGCCGAAGCGTGCTATTTGGCCACGTATGAGTTTTCCGGCTACAAGCAGAAAAAAGCAGAACCGGATGCAACGCTGGCGTCGCTTACCGTCTATACGGCAGCCGATGCAGCAGACATCAAGGCGAGCTTGGTTGTCGGCTCGGTGTACGGAAAGGCGACCAACTCGGCGCGCACACTCGTCAATACGCCAGGGAATTTGTTGACGGCGTCCGATTTGGCTGATTATGCGGTGAAGCTCGCTACCCGGTACGATTTGGACTATGAAATTTTGGAAAAAGAAGAGATGGAGCGGCTCGGCATGGGTGCGCTCTTGGCGGTGAATCAAGGATCGGCGCAGCCGCCGAAGCTGATCGTTCTCAAATACAAAGGAAAAGAGCGGTGGGAGGACGTGATCGCCCTCGTCGGCAAAGGGGTGACGTTTGATACGGGCGGGTATTGCCTGAGGCCGCGCGACAGCATGATCAACATGAAAACCGATATGGCCGGCGCCGCCGCGGTGCTTGGGGCGATGGAAATTATCGGTGAGCTGCGGCCAGAGCAAAACGTGCTTGCCGTCATTCCAGCGACCGACAACATGATCGGCGGCGGGGCGTTCAAGCCGGATGATGTCATTACATCGCTGTCCGGCAAGACGATCGAAGTGAGAAACACAGATGCGGAAGGGCGGTTGATTTTAGCGGATGCCGTCACGTACGCAAAGCAGCACGGCGCCAGCTATATTATTGACGTTGCCACGCTAACGGGCGGTGTCATCGTTGCGCTCGGCACCGACAAAACAGGAGCGATGACGAACAATGAAGCGCTGTTTGAGCAGCTGCTTGAAGCGTCTATGGAGACCGGAGAATTCATTTGGCGGCTGCCGATTACAGAAAACGACCGCGAGCGGGTGCGAAGCAGCAACATCGCCGATTTGAACAATTCTCCGGGGCGCGAAGGCCACGCCATTATGGGCGGAGCGTTCATCGGTGAATTCGCCGAAGACACGCCGTGGGTGCATTTGGATATCGCCGGAACGGCCACGGTGAAGAAAGACGGCGACCTCGGGCCGGCGGGAGCGACAGGCGTCATGGTGCGCACGCTGGCGGCGTTTGTCGAACGGTTTGTCGATCATAACCAAGGCTAACTAAGAGGCGATTGATCGGCAAGGGAAACCAACCGATCGTGCGACCGAAGCAGCGGGTGCGGATCGATAGCAATGGAGATGACCTAAAAGGCGATCCCCCCTCAAGAAAGGCAGAACATATAGTGTGGTGGGCGCGGTTAGTGCTTATATATTAGCGATGAGAGAGGGTGTCCCAGTTCTTTTGGGCACCCTCTTGTCGGTCGGTGAACGAAAGCGGACATGTATAGCTTCGTCGCTCTTTTGGCACGCTATGTAATACGCAGCTGGAAAGGCGAACAAAATGTAAAGGTCATGTAAATTTTGCGTAAAGTTTCTTTTTTCTTATTGTAAACAAACTTGAACCTGCTACAATAAGTAGCGGTGACTTTCATTCCATCAATGGAGGGTGTTCGGGCCATGATTTTTTCGCCAAAAAAGGACGTTTTCTTCGATATGTTGTTCACGATTTCGGAAAATGTGAAGGAAGCGGCCCAATATTTTGTCGAATACAAAATCCGCAACGTCGGCGACTTGAAAGAGTTCGCGCGGGTGATGAAGGAGTATGAACGGAAAGGCGATTCGTTCATCCATGAATTGGTCGTCCAGCTCAATAAAACGTTTATTACCCCAATCGAGCGCGAAGACATTCACCAGCTGGCGATGAAAATGGACGATGTGCTCGATGGCCTCGAGCAATGTTCGGCCCGTTTTGAAATGTTCTCGTTTACCGACATTGACGAACATATGGGGAAATTTTTCGACTATATTTACCAAAGTACGATTGAAATCGTTCATGCGTTAGAGCTACTTTCGCATAAAAAATTGCTCGATATGCGCCAGCACGCCATCAAGATCAAAGACTACGAAACGAAATGCGACGAAATTTTGCGCGCTTCCATCAAAAACTTGTTTGTCTCCCAAAAAGATCCGATTAAACTCATCCAATATAAAGAGCTGTATGAAATGCTCGAGGAAATTGCCGACAGCTGTGAGGATGTCGCCAATACGATTGAGACGATTATTATGCGCAACGCATAAAAGGGGACGTTGTTTTTATGGATATGATTCTTGTCTTGACGATATGCATCGTGATTTTTGCGCTGGCGTTTGACTTCATCAACGGCTTCCATGATACGGCCAACGCCATTGCCACTTCGGTGTCGACGAGGGCGCTTACGCCGCGGCGCGCTATTTTGCTGGCTGCGGCGATGAACTTTATCGGCGCTTTGACGTTTACCGGCGTAGCCAAAACGATTACGAAGGACATCGTTGACCCGTTTGCGTTGGAAAACGGGCCGATCATCATTTTGGCGGCGTTGACGTCCGCGATCGCGTGGAACTTAATCACGTGGTACTATGGGATCCCGAGCAGCTCTTCCCACGCGCTGATCGGTTCGATTGCCGGCGCGGCGGTCTCGGCGGCCGGAATCGGCATTTTAAATTACCAAGGTTTTTTGAAAATTTTAGAGTCCCTGATTTTGTCACCGTTTTTGGCGCTGGGTGTCGGTTTTGTCATCATGACAATTTTTCGATTCCTGTTTAAAAATGCGAACTTATACGGTACAACCAAAGGATTTCGCCTCTTTCAAATCGTGACCGCCGCTTTGCAGGCGTACACGCACGGAACGAACGACGCTCAAAAAGCGATGGGGATTATTACGATGGCGCTGATCGCCGGCGGATATCACGCGACGACCGACATTCCGGAGTGGGTGCGCATTGCCGCCGCTACGGCCATGGGGCTGGGAACGGCGGTCGGCGGGTGGAAAATCATTAAAACAGTCGGCGGAAAAATCATGAAAATCCGCCCGATCAACGGGGCGGCCGCGGATTTATCGTCCGCGCTCGTCATTTTTTCAGCGACAACGTTTCATTTGCCGGTCAGCACAACCCACGTCATTTCCTCGGCTATTATGGGAGTGGGCGCCGCGCAGCGGGTGAAAGGAGTCAAATGGGGCGTCGCTCGCCGGATTGTGATTACATGGGTGATTACGCTCCCGATTTCTGCGCTCATAGCTGGTTTTCTGTACCAAGTGTTCAATTTATTTTTCTAACGAAAAACGCGCCTGTTGTTCAACAGGCGCGTTTCGTTTATGCCGCCGGCCGGCTCGCGGAAGAGGAGCGGCCGATCGCCCGGCAAAGCTTTGGAGCGATCAGGCCGGCGACGATCGATAACAAAATGTCCTTTGGCAGCGGGACAAGCATCCAGCCCCATACCATTTCGTACGACAGCCCTTTTGGCGCTTCCGCCCATAATTTGTACGCCATATACATCCAGTTCGTGCCGATGACATAGTTGATGACCATCCCGACAAGCGCGGCGGTGACAAAGCGGACGGTGGGTGCCGGCTGCGGGCCGCGTTCGATGATCCAGCCGGTCACATACGCAGCGGCGATAAAGGAGAGAATAAAGCCAAATGTCGGTTGGAAAATGATTGATAATCCGCCGCTAAGCTTGGAAAACACCGGCGCGCCGGCTAGGCCGACGAACATATACACCGTCATCGCCACCGCGCCGAGCCGCCGCCCTAACACCGCGCCGGCAAGGACGCAGAAAAACGTCTGCAGCGTGATCGGTACGCCGCCGACAACAAGAAACGGCACCCACGATGTAATGTTGGCGCCGATGGCCATCAAGGCGACGAACATCGCGGCAAGCGTCATGTCAAGCGGGCGAAGCGAAGTCCGTTGTTTCATATGTAAACCCCCTTTTTATGTTTGTTAACAAAATCGTACTGAACAACCGCTAGGCTGTCAATCCTTTTTTCCGGGAATGATGGGGTGAGTGGCGGGGGATATTAAGGAAAAGCGCTGCCCGAAAGGTCCACCGCTTCCACCGGGGTTTCCGGTTCTTCCCAAGACGCTAAGCAAAAGCGCTGCCCTAAAAGGCCGGTGAAAAACAGCTGCCACGAGCAACTCAGCGGCATTTCGCCAAACAAAAACGCCGATTTCGCCAAGCTTCTCTAACTGAAAAACAGATGGAATCGCAGTATTTTGTACGACATCACCGCCCCTCTAAGCTGAAAACTGAATCAAAGCCGACAAGGACGAAAGAAGCGAAAGGAGGATGGCGATGGAGCGGTTTATGCCGGATGAGGAACTGAAGCGGGCAAGCAAAATCGGAGCGAACGAAGACATCATCCATACGAGCAAAAACGATGATGGCTACGATTTGCGGACCCCGGCTGAAATCGGGAAGCGGCAGCCGATCGATGAAAACGGCAATGCGTGAAAGAAGAGGTGCGGATGGACGGGATCTTTTTCGTCTACTTTGAAAAACAAGTGCTGCGCTTTTTAGGAGGCTGGTGATTTAATAGTACATACCGCTTCCTAGCATCGTTTCTCAAATAGAAAAACCTTGTATCATCAGTGCTTCTTTTCACACGTTCATCCATTGAGCAGGGGAAACAGCTGTTTTCGACCGCCTTTTAGACTCCAAGGCGGTTAAGCTGACGATGTTGACTTCGTTGGTCTCGATCCTTGTCGGGGCTATCATCGATCAGCGCACGCAATCGAATGCGCCATGGAAACGGAAGAGGCCGGTGAGTTCGCCGAGATATTGGACGGGGATGGGACGACCGCCGTCTTTTTTCGTTGGTGAACGTTGGTACACATCGTTTTGTGCGAAAACGGTTTCTAGTGTGGCAAGACGCCGACGACAGCCCGCTTCCAGCGTCGCGGGTGGAAGCGGTGTTGTCGCATCGGGTGCGGCGCCTTTGAACGGATGGCCGCTCATCGTCCAATGGCGGCCGACGTGATGAGCGCCAAAAGCGGCGTCTTGCCAACCATTTCCCCCGTTTCCCCCGCCGCCGTGCTGGCAAAGGCTATCGGTGTGAAGGTGGAAACACGTTCCAGCGCAAGCCGACAACGAGCTGGCAGCACGGGAACGCGCCGGGCGGCGGCGAGAGCGTCAGGCGGATGCCGTCGGGATTGAAATATACCTCGGTTTGCGAGCGGATGCCAAGCGAACGGATCAGGCGCTTCACTTCATCCGTTTTTCCTTCTTGGGCGGCCGACATGACCGCGGCGGCAAACGAGCGCGATTCGGCCAGTTTTTTCAAAACAGCGGCACCGTCGTTCATCAACGTCTGGGCGGTGGCGGCTGACTGGGAAAAGAGCGTCGGGTCGATCGGGGGGTACGGGCCGGCCGGCAGCCTTGGGAAATAAGCAAACATGGCTGTTTGCGCCTCCTTTCCAACAATGGAATCGATATTACAATATGAGCGGACAGCAAAAAAGGAGCGAAATCACCATTTCGATTTCGCTCCTTCCATTTGTTATAAATAGCGCAGCCATAAATAGCCGTGCGACAAGAGCAAGGCAATGAGCGTGAGCGGGGCCCCGATTTTCAAAAAGTCCATGTACGTAAATCCATGCCCTTCGCGCGAAGCGATGCCGGCGACAATGACGTTGGCTGAGGCGCCGATGAGCGTTCCGTTTCCGCCGAGGCAGGCGCCGAGCGACAAGGCCCACCAAAGCACGTCGATCTGCGGCGAGTCTGGGGATAAGCCCATGCCGACAGCCATATCTTGAATGAGCGGAATCATCGTCGCCACAAACGGGATGTTATCGATCGTCGCTGAAGCGATGCCGGACAGCCAAAGGATGAAATACGAAGCCGTGGAAATGTCGCCGCCGGTGACATCGAGTGCTCTTTCCGCCAATGTCTTGATAAGGCCGATGTCAACAAGTCCGCCGACCAAGACGAACAGACCGGCGAAAAAGAAAATAGTGACCCATTCGATCGAATGAAAGATCTCTTCTATTTCATGCTCTGGCACGGCGATGAGCATGAGCACGATCGCTCCGGCCATGGCGATGACCGCCGCATCGACATGAATGGCCGAATGCAGGATAAAGCCAAGAATCGTCAGCCCGAGCACGGCGACCGATTTGCGCATCAGCTTCGCGTCTTGAATGTAGTCGGCATCGCGAAGCTCCATCAATGTTTGAATTAACGCTGGATCGGTTTGCAGCTGCTTGCGGTAAACGAAGGCGAGCAGCGCGACTGTGACGATGGCGATGACGATGACAATTGGCGTTAAGTTCAATAAAAAAGCGTTGAAATCGAGATGCTTGTTCGCCGAACCGATCATAATGTTCGGCGGGTCGCCGATCAAGGTCGCCGTGCCTCCGATGTTTGACAACAGCACTTCGGAGATTAAGTACGGCACCGGGTTGACGTGAAGCATCCGCGTGATCGAAAACGTCACCGGCACGACGAGCAAGACGGTGGTGACGTTGTCCAAAAACGCCGACAGCAGTCCTGTCAACAGCGAAAGCATCACTAAAATGCGGATCGGGCTGCCCTTGGCCAGCTTGGCCGCTTTAATGGCCATGTATTGAAAAAAACCGGATTTGCTTGTGATGCTTACTAAAATCATCATGCCGATCAACAGCGTGATGGTGCCCCATTCAATATGGTGGGTGAAGGCGTTTTCGGTGTCAACGATGCCGAAAATGACCATGAGCGCGGCGCCGAGCAGAGCGATGACGGCGCGGTTGACCTTTTCGGAAATGATGATGGCGTATGTAGCGAGAAACACGGCAATGGCCAAATAGTATTGAAATTGTGAGACGTCAGCGGCAGAATGGCTCATCATGGTCCCCTCCTTTACGGTGTTGATGATGGCGCGCCGTGGAAGCCGTTGCCGCACGATGGGCATGTCCAGTCGCCGCTCTCGCCGATGGCATCGCGCACATAAAAGGTGAATGAACAGTGCGGGCAGGCGATTTCACGCACTCGATCGATCAGCATTCGCCGCGATGGTTCGGCCGCCGCATCGGTGTCGACGATTTCCACATGGATCGTTTCACGAGATTCATCTTCGGCGATCACTTTCCCCCGTGCGTCTTCTTCTGTGCGCCATCCGCCGCCGAGCACATGCTGCTTGAGCTGGCTGGATGAGGAATGTTCAAGCATGTCCTCGGCGAGTTCCATATATTGCTTTGGCGTCAACTCATCGAAAGGAAGAACCGATGCTTGTCCCTCCCAATAGGCGCGCAGCTGTTCTTCCGTGAAAATGTAGGTGACAATTTGATGAATGATGACATTTTTCATAACATCCGCCTCCTTTTTTTCATCATATCATAGCATCTCGCTGGAAAACAGGGGCGGCGGCTTCGCTTCGCCTAGGGGAACATTCCTGTTTTCGGCGTGAGGGGAGTGGATTCCTCCGTCATCCGCCCCTTTTTCGTCATTTTCTGAAAAAAGAAATAAACAATCGTTCCCTCGTGATATAATAATAGTAAGACAGATCGCAGCTATGCAGGAAAGGAGCATTCCCGTTAGGAGCTTTTCCGGGGACTTGATCAAAAAAAGCCCTCTTGGTATGATGCAGGGGTGTC
>NZ_LQYX01000100.1:15886-28163 GCF_001587475.1 Geobacillus sp. B4113_201601 | reverse complement strand
TGTCGAAAAATATTTTTTGGACACCCCTGAGGGGCCGAAAAGCCTTGATAAATCAACATTTCTAGAGGGAGGAACAAATAAAAAACAATCTCCCCCGCGCGATCGCGAACGGCTTTTACCATCGTTTGCCTCACGCATGGCGATCCTTGCTTTCGCCGCCAACACACCCTCCCTCTCCACTCCCCCCTTTCTTCATTCTCGGCCTTGACCACCTCATAAAACCACGCATCATAATAGCCGGCATACAGCATGTGCAACGGCTGGCCGATAATTTCCACCCCATGGCCGGTCATTTTGGTGAACGCCGGGTTGACAAGCCGGACGGTAAATTGTCCATCGGTCACGAGCATCGCCTGCTCGATGGCTTCATACACGTGTTCAGCCAGCTGGCGCTCGTCCTCATTCCGTTTCGCTTCCGTAATCTCCACGACAACGCCGCTGACCAGCTTGACCCCCTTCGTGCGCGCCAACACGGGGACCGTTTGTTCAGCCACCCAGCGCACCGAGCCGTCCCGTTGGTTGATGATGCGGTACGTTTGAGCGTTCTCCCCCATCTGCGAAAGAAGCCGCCATTTGTCTTTCGCCTTGATTCGGTCGTCCGGATGGGCCACTTTCTCCCAGATGTCCCGATCGTTATAAAACGCTTCCGGCGGCAGTCCATAGAGCCGCTCACATGAGGCTGAAATAAACAAAAGCTGCTTCTTTTCCGGAGCGGCCAGCCAATACACATAATCCCGCGGTCCAAAGAGCACATTCATTTTTTCTAGATTGGCGAGCAGCTCACGCCACGCCAAACTGTCATTCCATTGCACACTTTCCCAAAACCCATCCACCATAGAACGTCATTCTCCGACGAAATAATCAAGCGCTTCCTTCTCTGTGGCAAATAGTTTGATAAACGAAGAAAATTTAACAATATGGAAAATCTCAGCAAGCGACCCTTTGACACCGGCAATCACCAGTTCCTTCTGACAAGCTCTGGCCGTCATCACGCTGTCAGCGATCGCACCGAGCCCGGCGCTGTTAATGTAGTTGACTTTCTCCATGTTGACAACGAGATAGTCGGCCTGTTCATTCAACAAGGTTTCAAGCGCTTGGCGGAACGATTCAACATTGTTTAGTGTAATATCCTCCGTCCATGTCAGCGTGCAAATTGCTCCTTGTTTCGTCTCCATCCTGCTTCCTCCAATGGCCACTCATTTTTTTTTGCATTTGCACATACAAAACAAAACGTTGTTCCCTTCCTGCTTTACGTACACATCGTCAACAATATGGGCGATCAGCTGTAGCCCTCTGCCACGCGGCCCTGTGTTGACAGTGTCATGATTCGTGATGGAAAAGCATCCTCCTTGTTGTTTGACCACAATCATTAACTGTCCCTCATCGATTTTCCAAAACACCCTAAACGGAAGTTTCTGGACCTTTTGACAGTATTCATAGGCGTTCATGCACGCCTCCTCCGTCGCTAAACGGAGAAAAAGGCAATCATAAGGCAAAAATCCCATCCGCTCGGCCAGCTCTTCTGTCACTTCCATCGCTTTTAAAATATCAGCCGGCTTCATGATCGTCATCGTTCGGATCATGATCGTATGTTTCATTGACATTCCCCTATCTTTATGCACTTTGTACGTGCAGCCATGGCAATATGCACTTCCCTCACTATACAGCACGGCATACTTTGGGGAAATAGATTCAAAGGGTCATTTGATTTCCTTACTCTTTCCTCTAGATACTAGAATAGTTCCTGTTTACTATACTCACATTATAATACAAAATGGGTCTCGTTCCAATTTCCTACATGATAAAAAAGGACATCATGGCATCGTCTGCCCAATGATGTCCCCCTAACGGCGCCGTCGGTGGTTTAATTGGTACACTAGAGCGATCAGCTGCGACCGATCATTGACGCCAATTTTCTGGAAAATGTTCGTAATATGGTTTTTAACAGTATGGACGCTAATAAATAGCCGTTCAGAAATTTCGCGGTTGCTGCATCCTTGAATGAGGAGCTCAAGCACATCCATCTCCCGCGCGGTCAACTGTTCGGACAACATATCAATATCGATGATTCCTTCGTCATCTTGGTAAACGGCGCCTTGCATCATTAACGCTCCGATGGCGGCCAGCGCCGCTATGTAGACTTCGGCTTCTTTCGCCTCGGCCGGCTGTCTGATATGAACAGCGAGCACGCCATAATGACGGTCGCGGACAAAAAACGGCACTTCCATCACGGTCTTGTCCCCGATCGGAACGAGGGTCGGCGCTTGATTTTTCGCTTTCTCACCGCGTCCGTAGCGCCGGCGCACCTCCTCCCGGTAGCCGGATGCCGCCGAAGCCGTAAGCGCCCCTTCATGAATCACCGTCGTCCTATCGTCACAACACCAGACGGCACAAACAAACTCACCATACGCAAGGTCAACCGCGAATTCGACCATCATCCGCACGATTTCTTCCTCATTTTGCACTACGCGCATCGCTCGGCCAATTTCCATTAACATCGACAGCCGCATCAAATGGCGGTCAGTTTTCGCGCTCGCTTCCGCACATCTCGTCAGCAGCAGCCAATGTTGGACGAGCATATGGCCAAGCGGCAACAATTCCTCCGCGGGCGAAAGAGCCGTCTCACTAGCGACAACGGCCCATCCTTCCAGCGTCTGTTCATACACCGCCGGATAAGCGATCAGCATCTTGGGGCGAATGTCATGGCGGACGAAAAAAGAAAAGCGCGGATCAAGGGCGGCTTCTTGGAAATAAATAGGGTGAAATGGCTCATCCCAAGCCACCAATGGCGGAAACAGCGGATCAATGGTCCTTCCTTTTAATCGTTCAGCCTTCTCCCCGTTGGCTGCCACCACGACGCATGCCTGCGGACGCCTTTCAATATATAGCGCGACATCGAGCCGCGGATCCAACTCTTGCAGGCGCGCCAACAGCCGACCGGCATCATACGCAAGAGGATGGTCGGCCAACGCCGCCTCCAGAGGTTTCCCATACGCGTGATACCGCTGTTTGCAGCGCTCGCCGCGGATCAGTTCTCCACATATGGCCGCCATTCGCTCAATGTCCCGAAGCTTCGCCTCCACCGCACCGGCAGGCAGAACGGCCGCTTGGGCAATCACTGCCGCCCATTTGTCATCAACCATCGATTGCTCGCGAACGAGCCACTTCGTTTCCTCTTCGATCAACACCCCAGACCAAACCCAATACTCCGCCTTGCCCTCGACAAAGATAGGAGCGAGGATGCTTTTCATCCCTAGGCAACCGACCGGCGCCAAAATCGGCCGCTGCCAACTTTCAATCGATAATTCCCGCGGACAAAAAAACGTCGTCCCCTCCTTTTGGGCGACAAATAAAACGAGCTCGGCCAGCTCGGTCAAGTTGGACACTTTTGTGACAGGATTGCCGTCATCGTCAACGATGATCATGCTCAGTTGGGTCAAGGCCGCATACGCATCTTGGACATATTGCAACAGTTCACGAATCGCCACGCCTTCAACTCTCCTACACCACTTTTTTATTCTTCAATATATTATGGACAAACCATTTGCAAGAAATCAAGCCCAAGGATTGATCGGAGCGACAAAAACAAACCGGCGCCGTGCCCGCAGAAACCGGGCGGCCAGCGCCGGAACAACTATTCCCCCTTCAGACGGAAGGACGCGTGAGCGGCTTCAAACCTTCTTCTAAATAAAAACACCCTTAGCACCCCAAAAATTTACCAATCCACCCGCAATCCAAACGGCCGCAAACTATTGGCAAGTTCACACTTGATCTCGGCCAATGCCTCCTTCGTCTTCGCCTCGGCGCGCAAGACAAGGATGGGCTGCGTGTTTGATGGCCGCACCAATCCCCAGCCTTCCGGAAACTGGATGCGAGCGCCATCCACATCCACAACCGGATAGCGGCCAGCGAATCGCTGTTTCACCGCGGCAATGGCATCTGTTTTCTTCTCTTCTGGGCAAGCCACGCGCGTCTCCGGCGTCGCCACGTACCGCGGCACATCAGCAAACCACTCAGACAGCGGACGTTCGTCATTCGACAACAAGCGAAGCAGCCGCCCGGCGGCGTACAAAGCGTCGTCATAGCCGTAAAACTCATCATTAAAGAACAAATGGCCAGACATTTCGCCAGCAAACGGGATGTCTGGACGGCGACGCAGCGTCGCCTTCACATGCGAGTGGCCCGTCCGATGGAAGAACGGCTTTCCGCCGAGCCGCTCAATTTCCTCCACGAGCGCTTGGGAACATTTCACTTCAACCGGCGCCGCCGCTCCCGGATGGCGCTTGAGAATCTCGCGCCAGAACAGCACCATCAGCTGATCGCCCCAGCGAATGGTTCCTGTTTCATCAACGACTCCGATTCGGTCGCCATCGCCATCAAAGGCGATGCCGAGATCCGCGTTCTCTTTGCGCACCGTTTCAATCAAATCCGTCAAGTTTTCCGGTACGACCGGATCCGGATGATGGTTCGGGAACGTCGGATCGGATTCGCAGTAAAGCGGGATGACATCGCATCCCCACTCTTTGAGCACTTGCGGCGCAATGATCGACGGAGTGCCATTGCCGCAGTCAACGACCACCTTCAACTTGCGGGGGCCAAGCTGAATCTTCTCTTTGAGCATGCTAGCATACGCCGGAACAAGATCGAACGTCTCCTCGCGCCCGCGCGCCGCTAGTTGCGGCTGTTCTTGACTGAGCCGCTCCATCGCTTGGCGGAGCGCCTGAATACGTTCGCCGTAAATCGTCGTTTTTCCCATGGCGATTTTAAATCCATTCTCATCGCCCGGGTTATGGCTGGCGGTGACGATCATGCCGCAGGGGATGTTCGTGTAATATAAGCTGTAGTAAAACATCGGTGTCGTCGAAAGCCCGATATCGACAACATCGCAGCCGCCATCGAGCAGCCCGTCTTTAAGCGCTCGATGCAGCCTAGGGGATGACAGACGGTTGTCATGGGCAGCAACCGCCTTTTTCTCCCCTTCCTTTTGCATCATATCGGCAAAAGCCCGTCCGAGCCAATACGCGAACGACTCATCGAGCTCCTCGCCGGCTCGTCCGCGAATATCGTACTCTTTAAACACGTGCGCCGGCCATGCGAACGGTTTTGTAGTGAACGAGTTCATCAACAGCCACCTCCACGGAAATGGATTGTGCGATCGCTGCGGTCAACAAGTACGATAGTGTGGACTCCGCCCCCCGATTCGGGTTCGGACCGTTCGGACCAAGCCCGTCACAACAGCTGCCGTCGCTCGGATCGGCCAGCGGCGCCTTGCCATCGTTTTCCCCGTAAAACCAGGCAAGGCAGCGGCAGACGACGCTGCGATACTGCTCGTCGTCCGTTGCCCAATACGCTTCGCGCGCCGCCAAAGCGAGCTTCATCACATCAAGCGGCTGCTGGTCCCAATCGGCGCGATAACGGCGATTGCACCAACCGCGGTTGCCGATCGGCCGGATGACCCCTCCCGGTCCGCTCATGTTGTCAATAAGGAAAGCAAGACTTTTTTCCGCCACTTCCCGTACCTCATGGCGCGGCGCGCGCCGATACGCCGTCCAAAGCGCCCACGGCAGCACCCCGTTGGCGTACGTCAGCTCCGATTCATACCATCGCCAGCGGGCATCAGCGTTGCTTGCGTACGCTGATAGGAGCCGCTCTTCGAATCGTGCCGCCAACGCGGCCGCTTCCTGCTCATCGACGCCTGGAGGGCGGCCTTCCGTCAGCAACACCCCGCAAGCCGCCAACCCCCAAGCCGAGCCTCGCAACGACCGAAGCTCCCATGCCGCCGGTATAGCTCGCCGCAACATCTCAGCCGCCGCCTCGCGCCGCGCCGGATCACGAAGGCGGACGTACGCCATGGCCGCCGCCCAAAACGAGCGACCAAAGCAGTCATCCGATGGGGTTTCTTCCTCCTTTGTCCGATCAAAGAAAAAGTTGTTATGGAACGTGCCATCCTCATTTTGCGCCCAAAGCAAAAACGCCAAATAGCGATCAAGCAGGCGATAGAGCCGCTCGTTTGTTTTTGTGTCTTGACACAGGGCGAGCCATTCCAAACACACCCATATCGCCCGAGCATTGTCATCGGTCGAATACCCTTCGCGGCGGCGAGGAATGCGGCCTAAGCTGTGCTCGAGCAACCCGGTGTCGTCAGTCATGCGCTCGAGATGATCGAACTTAATGACTGACGATGCCAACGGTCTTCACCTCCCCACGTTTCGCGGCGCACATGCGCGCAAACAAGGCGACATGCTGTTCGCCGACGCGCGGCCAATGCGTGTTTGCCCCGATTTGGCGCATCTTTTCCTCCCAGCGCTTTAACGCCGCCTCGTCGGCCAACAGCTGCCCGAGCCGCTCTTCCCAGACAGTTGTATCGCCATATGGCAACAACAGCTCTTCACAACCTTGCAACAAATCGCGCGCATGCTCATACGGCGTCGAAACGACCGGACGACCGACGCCGACCGCATAGGCAAGCGTGCCGCTTGTAATTTGTTGCATGCCCGGGTACGGGGTGACGTATAGATCGCATGCCGTCAAATAATCAATCAATTCCGCTTCGCTGAAATACCGATCTTCCATACGGACGTGGCGCTCAAGCCCCAAACGGTGAATGAGCGATTTCAACTCCTCGCGATAGGCTTCTCCTTCCCTCTTTTTCACTTCGGGGTGCGTCTGTCCAGCGATGACATACAGCGCTTCCGGCACCTTGCGAACAACGCCCGGCAATGCGGCCAAGACCGACTCAATGCCTTTGCCGCGGCTGAGCAAGCCAAACGTCAGCATCACTTTGCGGCCACTGAATCCGAGGCGACGGCGCAGCGAATCGCGGTCCTCACTGCTTGGACCCGGAGCGCCGTGCGGAATGTAGACGATTTTCTCCTTTGGCAGACCGAACGCCTTCACTAAGTAGGGGATCGCCTGCCGGTTCATGACGATGATCGCATCGCTTGCTGTCGCGATTTTCTCTTGAATCGGGCGATACGGCGGCTCAGGCTCGGCAAACACCGTATGAAACGTCGTTACGAGCGGCTTATGGAGCGCGGCGATGAAATCAAGAATGTATTCGCCCGCCTCGCCGCCGAAAATACCGAACTCATGCTGCAATAAAACGACGTCGCTGTCGCTTTCATTCACTCGTTTGGCCATCTCGGCATACGCCGCGCGGTTTTGCGCCGGAAGCGGCCAATACATTGGGTGGTGGCGATAGGCGTCATCGCCATCGCTTTCGTTGTACAACACGATGATGCGGTCACCGTCGGACGGACCGCGGACGCCATCAATACTTTGGCGCAAATGTTCCGTAAACGTCGCCAGCCCGCACCGCCGCGGCGGGTACGTGCTGACATAGGCGATTTGAATCATGCTTGCACCGCCTCCTTGAACTGATTAATAATCGAATCTTCAAACACTTCGCCCGCCGGCGTCACCGTCCGATAGCCGAAAATGCTGTTTTGCAAACGGCTGCGGTCACGAATGACAGAGCGGTCCCAAACGATCGTTTGCGCGCAATGGACGCGGGCGCCAATTTGACAACGATCGCCGATGACCGCATTCGGGCCAATGACGGCCTGCGGACCGATTTTCACGTGATCACCGATGAGCACAGGCGGCACAAACAAGACACCAGCCCCAATCTCCACGTTTTCCCCAACAAACACGCCCGGTTGAATTTCACGTCCTTTGAGCGGAATCGGAAATTCCCGGCTCAACGCATCCCAATGCACTTGGCGATAGCGGGCCGGCGTCCCCATATCGCGCCAGTATCCGTTGCTGACGATGCCGTATACACCGACATTCTTCTCGATCAGCAGCGGGAACGTTTCCCGCTCGATCGACACTTCCCGCTCAGCCGGGATATAGCGCATTACGTCCGGCTCGAAAATATACATGCCGGCGTTGATCCGGTTCGATGGGGCTTCCTCACGGCGCGGCTTTTCGACAAAGCGTAAAATTTGCCCGCGATCGTTCTGTTCGACTACCCCATAGGAAGAAGGATCGTCTACTTCCGTTAAGACAATCGTCGCCAAACCGCCATGTTGACGATGGAAATCAAGCAACGGGATCAATTGCGGCAAATGCACGATATCGGCGTTAAACACAAGAAACCGTTCCTTCAGCCAACGTTCGGCGTTTTTGATCGCTCCAGCCGTTCCGAGCGGGAACGGTTCAAGCGCGTATGTAATCTTCACATTCCAGCGCTTCCCATCTTCGAAATAGCGACGGATCACGTCTGAACAATGATGTGCGGCGATGACAAATTCGTTGACTCCTTGGTCGCGAAGATGAACGATGAGGTGTTCAAGCCATGGCCGGTTCGCAATTGGGGCCATCGGTTTGGGGATGTTTTCCGTCAATGGACGAAGACGTGTACCTAATCCTCCTGCCAGCAACAATGCTTTCATTGTCGTCATCCCTCCAATACTATTTTTTTCACAAAAATAGACACGCTTTTGACGGATGAACGAGAAAATGAAAGTTGTTCATAGATTGCTAGCACTCGGCTGTGATGGTTGCTAATAATAATATACATAATATTCCTCCTTCGATGCAAGCGAAATGATTGTCGAATGACGTCGATGAAGAATGGACGCTTATAAGTTTAGAAGCTTTCATTTTCTCGTTCTTCTTTTTCTTTGCGGTATAATGAGTATCGTTAATGCTATATATATGTGAGGGAGGAGGAGAATACGCCATGATTTCATCTTTCCGTTACCATGTTGGCATTGTCGGTGCCGGCGCATTCGCTGAGTTTCTCGCCGGCGCGCTCGCTTCGCTTCCTTCCTTTCATCTTTTCGCCGTCGCTGGGCGGACGGACGCCAAGCGCCAGCGCGTGATCGCCGCCTATCGCCGCCGTCAGCCGCAGGCGGGCGATGTGCGCGAATACCGCGAGGCAGAAGAATTGATCGTTGACCCACACGTTGATATCGTCATTCTCACCACCCCACCGCATTTGCACGCGCCGCTGGCCAAGCGGGCGCTTGAGGAAGGAAAACATGTGTTGCTTGAAAAGCCAGGCGGCCTCACCGCCGAGGCGCTGCGGGCAAACAGCCAGCTCGCCGCCCGCCAAAACCGGGCGTTGGCCGTCAATCTCGTTCTTCGCTACCACCCGCTCAGTGAAACTGTCAAGCAACTCATCCACCGCGCGCTTCTCGGAGCGGTGGACTACGCAAGCCTTCACAACGCCGCCCATCGCGTCGCCGAAGGCCATTGGTTTTGGGACGAACGGCGAAGCGGAGGCATCCTGATCGAGCACGGCGTTCACTTTTTTGAAGTTGGACGTGACTGGTTCGGCGAAGCAGCTGAAGCGCGAGGGTTCGCCTTAACGGATTCGGACGGCACACGGCCGCGCGTCGGTGCCACGATCATTCATGAAGGCAACGGACGACGCCTCCCCGTCCATTATTACCACGGCTTTACGATGGACCCAGCCGCTCCGGAGTCGACGCATTGGGACGTTCATACGACGCGCGGACGCATCACGCTTGACGGCTGGATCCCAATGCAGCTATCCGTCTCCGGCCTCGTCTCAACCGATGAGGCGGCGCATATGGACGCTTTGCTCGATGCCATTCCGAAACAACCGTCCTCCCGCGCCATCGAACAAATCAGGCAAGCGGCCGACCGCCTGTTGCCGTCGGTTCCACGGTCAGACGCCCCACGCATCCCGTACGAACGCACCGTGGTGCTCTCGGACCGCCACGGGTGGTACGAAGCGATCGCCCAAGCGCGCTTTCTTGACTTTTGCCGCTTGATCGAAAATCCGAATGAGCGCGGTCTTGTCACGCTGCAGGACGCCATTGCCGACCTCGCCCTAGCCGAAGCGTGCACCGCCGCAGAAACATCATCGTCTGCCCGCTAAGCAGCACAAAACAAGCCTGTTGGGGCTGCAAAGCAACCGCCAACAGGCTTTTTCGTTTGAAACACCGCTTTGTTTTCCAAAACAGTGGAGCTCCTTCAAACATGACGAATGCGTCATCGCCTCGCCGCTGGCCAACTTGACTAAAGAGCTATACGGGTTTGCCAAACCATACGGTCGGGGGACAAGAAGACGCTTTCTGCTGTTGTGAAGCTTTAAATCAAACCGTTTTCCTTGCTGCAATCTAAACAGGACAAGAAGACGCTTTCCGCTGTTGTGAAGCCAAACGGAACAGTGCCGTTCCCTCTTTTTTTGAAAGGACGAAACTTTTTCACTGGACGCTCCGTATTCTCAACTGAAATCGATGACAAGGAGGCGAACTCATTGTTCAAAAAACTGTTAAGTTCCATCGGCATCGGATCTGCCACGGTCGACACGAAGCTTGCCAAAGCGCAATACGCTCAAGGGGAAACAGTCGAAGGCGTCGTCGAAATTCGCGGCGGCAGCGTGGAGCAGCACATTGATAAAATTGATCTAGCGTTAGTGACGACGTATATTCGCGAAGTCGACGATCACAAATTCGAAGAAAAAGCTGTGCTCGCCCGACACAAAGTGTCTGACTCGTTGACAATTGGACCGAACGAAACAAAAACGATCCCGTTCCGATTCACCTTGCCCTATGACACACCGGTGACGCTCGGCTCTTCCAAAGTGTGGCTGCAAACCGGCTTGGATATTCAAATGGCACTGGATCCGCAAGACCGGGACTACCTCACCATCGAACCGCATCCGCTCGTCACAGCGTTTCTTGAAGCCGCCCGTCAGCTTGGATTCCGCCTCCACCATGTGCAGTGCGAACAAGCGCCGCGCCATTGGCAGCGGCGGCTGCCGTTTGTCCAAGAGTTCGAGTTTCGCCCGGCAAGCGGAGCGTTTCGGGGCCGCCTTGACGAATTGGAAGCCATCTTCTTTGTGTCCGAGCACGGAGTGGAAACCATTTTGGAAATCGACCGCAAAGCGCGCGGATTCGCCGGATTGCTCGCCGAGGCGCTCGATATGGACGAAACGCTCGTCCGCTTCACCTACGGGCCGAACGATCTCGCCTCGCTGCCGCAATTGCTGGCCAATGCCATTCATCGATATAGCTGAACCACAAGGAGGGTGTCCCACAAGGATCGGGACGCCCTCCTTCATCATACGAACCATCCGTTTTTGCCGCACTATATGTTGTGCTCAACTGAAAGACAGACAGCCTTTTGGTTCAGCTCCCGATGAATGAAGCAGTTCAGCAAAATTCGATTCCCTCCGGCCAAAGGAACAAGTCTTTCCTTACGATGACTTCACCAGCAACGCACAACACTCGACATGCGCGGTATGCGGGAATAAATCGACCGGCTGGACGATTTTCAATGTATAACCAAATGGAACCAATTCGGCCATATCTGCTGCCAACGTTTCTGGGTTGCACGAGACGTAAACGACCCGCTCCGGCTGCGCCCGGCCGATTTTGCGCATCACCTTCCCGCCTGCCCCTGAACGCGGAGGATCCAAAAGCAACAGCTCCGGCCGTCCGAACTGTTCGAGCACCTCATCGATGCCGCGCCGGGCGTCCCGCGCCAAAAAGTACGTGTTGTCGATGCCGTTGTCTTTCGCATTGCGTTTCGCCGATTCGATTGATGTTTCCACAATTTCAATGCCGGCTAACGCCTTGACCCGCTTGGCAAACGGCAAAGAAAACGTGCCAACCCCGCAAAAGAGGTCGATCATTTTTTCGTGCGGCTGCGGATTTCCCATCTCCAACGCCTGCTCGACCAATTTGGCCGCTTGCACCGGGTTTGTTTGGAAAAACGTGTCAAACCACAGACGGTAGCGAAACCCGCACAACTCGTCATAAATGAAATCACGGCCAGCCAACACATGGGTTTGTTCGGCCTGAGTGCGGTCGGCCCACGCCCGGTTTTCCAGCCAAAGCAAGCTTTTCACTTCCGGGAGCGCCTTCGTGATCCGCTCCGTCAAATCGGCTGCCGCTTCTTGTAGATCCCCTTCCGGTGCCTCGGTCGCGAAAAGCGCCACCATGACTTCCCCGGTCGCAAACGACTCGCGCACCATGAGATGGCGAAGCAGCCCTTCATGCGTATCCTTATGATACCCAGGCAGACGATGGTCGCGCGCCCAACGCGCCACCTCCATGGCCGCTTTGACGATCTTCTCGCCGGCAATGAGGCATGTCTCCAACGAAATGACTTGCCGGAAGTTCCCGTGCTCATGCAGTCCAAGCAACCCTTCCGGAGAAAACGTAAACTCCATTTTATTGCGGTAATGCCACGGATGTTCCATTCCGATCGTCCCGCGGACAACGTTCGGGTCAAATCCGTGCTGCTCCAAAAGCGCCTTCACATGCTCCGTTTTATGGCGCAGCTGCCCTTCATA
>NZ_LQYX01000100.1:5938-15866 GCF_001587475.1 Geobacillus sp. B4113_201601 | reverse complement strand
GTGCGGACACGGCGGCGCAAGCCGTTCCGGATGCGGCTCGATCACTTCTTCCAGCCGCCCCTGAACTCTGCGCCGTTTTGGCTCATCGACAACGACTCGTACCTTCTCACCCGGCAGTGTAGACGGAATGGCCAGTTTCATCTTCTTTCTCTTTCCGTCCTCTTCATGCCAAACGGCGGCTTGTCCAATTCCTTTTTTATCCAAACTATCAATAGTAATCCCGAATGACGATCTATCAGTCAATGTTGTTCCTCCTTCCCACCTCAGAATTAGCTAATCACTTTATGTATTGTACACAATAAGACGACGAATCTAAAGATCGAGCGATCCAAGATATCGGTTCAACCCTTTGTTTCTAATTATTACCAAAATGTCTCGGAACACCTTATCCGACGACGAGCAAGGGCCAACAATGCGGCTTCACCAACCTCCAAAAAGCTCGATGAGTTAAAGGGAAATCTGGCTCTTTAGCATAAAAAAACCTTGAATATATACTAAGTTGAAATTTTATTTTACATCCCGCTGATTCCTCTCATATCGGCTTGTACTTAGATGAAACCCGCAACGAAAAAACTTATATAGACCCATCCAGCGATGGGACAATAAACATTCATCAACCTGATCATGAATAAGCTTGACTTCTTCAAGAGATGTAACTATAATGGTTACAACGGTGGTGTTTTATTAATGAAACAAATTAGTACACGGTTTTCGATAGCAGTGCATATTCTTTGCCTGCTTGCGATCAGCTCAACCGATTGCACCGGGGAGTTTATCGCCCGCAGCGTCAATACGAACCCTGTCATCATCCGGCGAATTGTGGGCATGCTAAAGAAGGCCGGACTTGTCGAAGTGCGGCCTGGCGTAGGCGGTGCTTCGCTGCGGAAGCCTCCGGATGACATTACTCTTCTTGACGTGTACCGGGCGGTCAACGCGACCGAAGTGGATCAACTGTTTCGCATCCATGATGCTCCAAATATCGAGTGCCCGGTCGGACGAAACATTGAGGCTGTGCTACAAGCGGAACTCAAAGAAGCTCAATTCGCCATGGAACAGCGCCTAGCGCAAACGACTGTGGGTCAACTGGTTGCCAAATTTCAATAAAAAAGCTCTTCAAGAGCTTTTTACACCACCGTTGTAACCAAAATAGTTACAACAAATCCCCAAAGGAGGTTCAGCACAATGAAACTGTTAGTCACCGGCGCCACAGGAAAACTCGGCGCGAAAGTGGTCGAGGCGCTGCTGAAATCCGTCCCTGCCAACCAAATCGCCGTCAGCGTCCGCCAACCGGAAAAAGCCGAACATTTGCGTGCTCAGGGAATCGATGTTCGCTGCGGAGACTTCGACCGTCCGGAAACACTGAACACTGCTTTCCAAGGGATCGATCGGTTATTGATCATCTCGACGGATGGCGATAATGAGACAAGAATCCGCCAGCACACGAATGCAGTCGAAGCAGCCAAGCGCGCCCAAGTCGGATTCATTGCGTACACAAGTCTGGCGAAGGCAAATGAAAGCCGGCTCTCCCTCGCCGAGGTGCACCGAGTCACGGAAGAAGCTATTATCAAAACGGGCATCCCGTATTCGTTGTTACGCAACAACTGGTACTTGGAAAATGAAATCGGAACCATTCAAGCTGTTTTGGCAGGAGCGCCTTGGGTGACATCGGCGGGCGCAGGAAAAGTCGGCTGGGCTCTTCGCCAAGACTACGCGGAAGCCGCAGCTGCCGTGCTGACAGGAAGCGGCCATGAAAACACCATCTATGAGCTGTCCGGCCCACTGCTGACCCAAGAACAGCTAGCGGCCGCTCTCGGCGCTGTCCTAGACAAAGAAGTACCGGTGCAACAAGCAGATGACGCCGCCTATGCCGACATCATGAAAAACGCCGGTCTGCCAGAACCGCTCGTGTCGTTTCTCGTTGACATCCAACGCGGCATCCGGGAAGGCTCCTTAGAAGTCGAAAGCAACGATTTCGAAAAACTGCTCGGCAGACCAGTGACGCCGATCAACGAAGCACTGACGCAAATCGTCCATGACATTCGGAAAACAGCCCATTGATTCCCACCAAAACCGGCCGCCCGGCCGGTTTTTCCACATGCATCTCCCTCTCTCCACGTTCCGTTTGATTTTTTACCACCAAAAGCAGTGGGGGAAAACAGACGAAAAGCCCTGATGACGACAAAATCGCATCGTATTCGCCGGTTTCAATGACGACGAACAGCTACATCTTGTATAGGAGGCTGGTGATTGAATCGTAGATACCGCTTTACAATGTTATTTCTCAATTAGAAAAACCTTGTTACATCGGTCCTGCTTTTCCGCTCATTCTCCCATTGATGAGAGGAATCAGCGGTTTTTCACCGGCCTTATAGGAATGAGAACAGGAAGATGGATCCTTTCATCTCTTGTTCGCAATGCACAAATCGGAAGGGTGCCCCAAAAAATGGAACACCCTCCACTTCAGAAACATTGATATTCACCCACTAGGCAGCCTAAACACAGACTTCTTCGGCAAAGCAGCCCTTATAAAGCTTCCTTTTGCTTTTCTTCGGCTTTCTTATACCCATTTTCCCAGAACGTCGCGTTTTTGATTCCGTATTTTGACGCATTGAACTCTGGATCTTTGCCTTGCTTCAATTGTTCTTCGTAATCTTTCAGGGCAAGATAAGCCGGTTTAAACAACAATAAAATCGCGATCAAGTTCAGCCAGACCATGATGCCGAGCCCGGTGTCGCCCATGGCCCACGCGGTTGTCGCCGTTTTGACCGTTCCATAGAACGTGGCAGCCAAAAAGATGATTTTTAAAGCCAAAAAGGCAATTCCTCGATGTTTGCCACGCACAAGATAGGCGAGGTTGGTCTCGGCGATATAGTAATAGGCGTACATCGTCGTAAACGCAAAGAAGAAGAGAGCAATCGCGACAAACGCCGAGCCAAATCCGGGAATCAACGTATCAACCGCAGCCTGCGTATAGCCAGCGCCCGGTTCGACTCCCTCGAGATGGACAACGATCGGTTCCTTTGTTTTTTCATTGATGACATTGTATTGATTGGTAAATAAAATCATCAGCGCAGTCGCCGTAACGACTAAGAATACATCCAAGTAAATCGAAAACGCCTGCACCAGCCCTTGTTTGGCCGGATGCGACACTTCGGCCGCCGCCGCCGGGTGAGCGCCTGTCCCTTGACCGGCTTCATTGGCATAAAGACCGCGTTTGACGCCCCACATGACGGCTGACCCGATAATGCCTCCAAATACTTGTTCCGCTCCAAACGCACTTTTAAAAATCAAACCAAAAATCTCAGGAATTTTTTCAAAATTCACCGCAATGATCGCAATAGCGACCAACAAATAGCCAACGGCCATAAACGGAACAACGATTTCCGCCGTCTTCGCGATTCGCTTGACCCCTCCAAAAATCGTAAAGCCAAGAAGCGCAATGACGATTATGCCTGTCACCAGTTGCGGAATGCGAAACGCATTGTGAAAGCCATCGGCAATCGAATTGGCCTGAATTCCCGGCATTAACACCGCCATGGCAAGAAGGATGGCAGCGGCGATGACGACCGCAAACCATTTCCAACCAAGGCCTTTTTCAATATAGAAAGCCGGACCGCCTCGGTACTGCCCATCTTGCTCTTCTTTGTAAATTTGCGCCAGCGTGGACTCGACATACGCCGTCGCCGCTCCAATAAAGGTAATGACCCACATCCAAAAGACGGCGCCCGGCCCTCCGTAAGCAATCCCCGTCGCCGTCCCGGCGACATTCCCTACCCCAATGCGGCCGGATAACGACATTGTCAACGCTTGGAATGAAGATACTCCCGCATCAGAGCCCTTCCCGGTCGTCACAAGCTTAACCATTTCTTTAAAGTGACGAATCTGCAAAAACCGGGTGCGAATACTAAAATACACTCCACAAAAAACAATAAAAAGAATTAAGAGAGGACTCCATAATAACTTATTCACCGTCTCAACAAGCTTGTCAATCAAATTCATCCCTCCTCATTGATTCAGATGCTTTTGTTGTATAACACAGGGCTAAGGTATATTATAAATATCACATATTTCTGTTTCAATAATTTTTTATAATAGTTTTTTTCTATATTTCCTGAATAAAATTTCCATATCTTCCCCCACAACAAAGAAAACACCGCTGAGCACAATGTTCCTCACCACCCAGATATGAAAATCACGGCCCATAACGCATTCTTTTCACAGCAAGATCCATGGGTAACTTTTTGCCCTCGACCAGGGCACGAACATTACCGCTCACCAACGTGCAGTTTTCATAAGACGGGGATTGTTATCTTTTTTCAGAATAGCTTTCGGATCAATACAACAGACAATGCCTGTCTTTCAGAACACCACCGGTTGTATGTAAAGGTTCGCATTCGATTTGAATCCTTCCGAGTTCTTGACCAAAGAACAGCGAAAAGGACGGTGATGAACATCGAAGTCGCAGTGAAATAAGCATAAAAGCCACTGAAACACTCATGCCTCTCCATCTCGCTGCCTCCCCTGCTTGTGTATGAGATGCGATCATAATGAAACCACATGTTCAGACAATCCCTTAGCTCATGAATCGTCTTCCCTCTTTGTAGATAAAACTTACTTGACATATCGGTTTTTAATCCTTATAGTAATTCTACGTATTAGGAGGGATTGACGATGAATGTTTACTTAGTCATTTTCAACATTGTGATATTGCTGTTGCTGATTGGTGTTTTAGCCTATATGCAAAAGAAGCATATCTCCTTCTCCAAGCGGGTGTTTACGGCTCTTGGACTCGGAATCGTCTTTGGATTCGCATTGCAGTTAGTGTACGGGGCTGGTTCCACGATCATCCAACAGTCCACCCAATGGTTTGACATTGTCGGCACAGGATATGTCAAGCTATTGCAAATGATTGTTATGCCATTAGTGTTCATTTCTATCGTGATGGCATTTACTAAACTTTCTGTCACTAATCATTTAGGGAAAATTGCCACGCTCATTATCGGTTTATTATTGGGCACTACAGCGATTGCCGCTTCGATCGGCATCATGTCCGCATTAGGATTTCAATTAGAAGCCGTCGACATTCCTTCCGGCGAAGCGGAACAGATGCGTGGACAAGAATTAGAACAAAAATATGAGCAGATTCAAACTCTATCTTTCCCGCAAAAAATGATCGAACTGCTGCCCGCCAATCCATTTTTAGACTTCACGGGACAACGCAGCACATCGACGATAGCGGTTGTGATTTTCGCCGCCTTTGTCGGCATGGCGTATTTAGGGGTTGCCAGAAAACAGCCTGAACAAGCGGAAATGTTCAAAAAAATAGTAGATGCCTTGTACGCGATTGTCATGCGTATCGTCACGTTGGTGCTCCGCTTAACGCCTTACGGAATTTTAGCCATCATGTCCCGAATCACTGCGACAAGCGATGTAAACACAATCGCAAAACTAGGGAAATTTGTCGTTGCTTCCTATATGGCACTCTTCGTGATGTTTGCCGTTCATTTGATCATTTTAGCGCTGGCCGGACTTAACCCTATTACTTACGTGAAAAAAGTGCTTCCGGTACTGTCGTTTGCATTCACTTCCCGTTCAAGCGCGGCTACTCTTCCTTTGAATATAAAAGCACAAACAACCGCGCTTGGCGTTCCAGAAGGCGTCGCCAACTTTGCCGGCTCATTTGGGCTGTCAATTGGGCAAAATGGCTGTGCTGGCATTTATCCTGCCATGCTTGCTGTGATGATCGCGCCAACCGTCAACATCGATCCAACTTCTCCTTCCTTTATTTTGACGCTGATTCTAGTCGTCACCATCAGTTCATTTGGGGTTGCAGGCGTTGGCGGTGGGGCTACGTTTGCGGCGATTTTAGTGTTATCAACGATGAATCTGCCAGTAGCATTAGCAGGATTGCTCATTTCCGTAGAGCCGTTGATTGACATGGGAAGAACCGCCTTAAACGTCAGTGGAAGCATGACCGCCGGTATCGTCACCAGCCGCATCACTAAAGAATTGAATGTCCATGTCTATAACGAAGAAACGAAAAAACTAGAAGCATGAGGTTTAAGACGCTGGTGATTTAGGGTAAAACGCTGCTGTTCCAACCTACTTCTCAATTAGAGAAACTTTGCAGAATCATCTTTCTTTTTTTAAATGAAGATGCCGCTCATTGGTGTGCGACACAGCGGTTTGCCACCGGCCTTTTAGGTTTCTCACTTTCTCGCACGCCCCCAACTGCACTTGGCATATAGCGCCGTTGGGAATTTTGATGAATGAAAACTGTCAACAAAAATTGAAAAGCCTACTATCTCACTTCGTACCGTGGCCTCTTGAGAGGGAGGGCGGTTGGGGCAGCCCCTCCCCTTCTCAAGAGGAAAAATGCCTCTTATATCGCAACTTATAGGTGAGAAAGGTTGCTACTTTTCTCATCTTCCATTAAAACATAAGCGGTTGAATGGGGGAGATCAGTCGAAGCAACACAGGGGCGTGCTATGGACAACTGTTATCTCCATTCTTCATAGGTACGATAAAAACAAAGTCTTCGGTTTGTTGCGGGGACATACTGGAAGTGTTTCAATCCCTCATAGGTACGATAAAAACAAAAAAGAAAGGAGATATAAAATGGCTATTATTTAGTTTCAATCCCTCATAGGTACGATAAAAACCGAACCCGCATCAACTGTTGCACCCGTCGTTTTATGTTTCAATCCCTCATAGGTACGATAAAAACAAAAGCCCGCTTACAAGCTGACCTTATCGCTGGGAGTTTCAATCCCTCATAGGTACGATAAAAACGTAAAACTGTACGTTTTGGCTCTGATGATAGTAGGGGTTTCAATCCCTCATAGGTACGATAAAAACGATAGTCACACTATGCCAAAAATAATATTGACAGTACTGTTTCAATCCCTCATAGGTACGATAAAAACCTCGGCCGGCCGCGGGTTTTGACCAAACATGCGAGAGTTTCAATCCCTCATAGGTACGATAAAAACTCATAAGTGTCAAGAGAAACCGATGTTCTCTTCGGAATGTTTCAATCCCTCATAGGTACGATAAAAACAGAGCATATAGACAAACTAGAAAAATGTATGCAATGTTTCAATCCCTCATAGGTACGATAAAAACTCCGAGCTTGTCCACTCTGCTGTACTGTTGATGACGAGTTTCAATCCCTCATAGGTACGATAAAAACCCCCATCCGACATATTCTTCCCACAACTCTTCCGCGTTTCAATCCCTCATAGGTACGATAAAAACTACCCCGTAGTCACCAAAATGGTGACAAAAGCGCGGTTTCAATCCCTCATAGGTACGATAAAAACTGAGTATGAGAGGGATATAAAGGCAGGGAAGGACAAGTTTCAATCCCTCATAGGTACGATAAAAACATTTTTACAGACTGCTAAAGACTTAAAAGAGCTTGGGAGTTTCAATCCCTCATAGGTACGATAAAAACTTCATTTTCTATTACAGGCTCAATATCATGGTGCAGGTTTCAATCCCTCATAGGTACGATAAAAACCCTTTTCCGCGTCCAATGCGGCCGCGCAATCGAGGCAGTTTCAATCCCTCATAGGTACGATAAAAACGGTCTTAAATTAGGAAAAGGTGATGTTTGGTTATGTTTCAATCCCTCATAGGTACGATAAAAACGACAGGAAAAGCGCCAATGTTCGATGCGATGTTGGGTTTCAATCCCTCATAGGTACGATAAAAACTCCGGTTCCACCGTAAGAAATGTCCCGTTTTCCAAGTTTCAATCCCTCATAGGTACGATAAAAACGCAATCTGTAGGAAGTAATGTGCAATATGTAACAGGTTTCAATCCCTCATAGGTACGATAAAAACCCTTTTTTCACTTTGCCGCCCGCTTGTTGAATCTGTTGTTTCAATCCCTCATAGGTACGATAAAAACTTGTTGAACTTCTTCAAATCCAGCCGCGTGAGCGTCGTTTCAATCCCTCATAGGTACGATAAAAACACAGATAAAACTTTAATGGATTCTATTTATGAAAAAGGGTTTCAATCCCTCATAGGTACGATAAAAACAGAAAAGTAGGCAGGGGGATCGGCAATGAAACTGATGTTTCAATCCCTCATAGGTACGATAAAAACTTGCCGGACGCACAAGACGGGGTTGTCTATGTCGTGGTTTCAATCCCTCATAGGTACGATAAAAACCGGGAAATCCCGTCTTTTTTGTTTTGAGGAGGAAGTTTCAATCCCTCATAGGTACGATAAAAACGCGCCAGCAAGGTTGTGTTAGAAGGGTCGAGTTTGTTTCAATCCCTCATAGGTACGATAAAAACCGCATTTGCTGATTGCTGGGGAAAGCGGCAGCGGAAAATGTTTCAATCCCTCATAGGTACGATAAAAACTGCTGGTGAAAGACGATATTGGTATCGGGTTTTTTAGTTTCAATCCCTCATAGGTACGATAAAAACATCTTCCGTACTTGTCTTTGATTTGTACATCAAACTCGTTTCAATCCCTCATAGGTACGATAAAAACCCCCAAAAATTGTTGTCATATCAAGCTTTTCCTTAAACGCCATCCTCAGAATAACACGTTTCGAAGATTCTGTCAATCCAGTTCATTTGTCATGGCTGTAGGGAACAAGCGATCAAAATCAATGTCGTCGACCCCCTGAGGTTTTTACACAATTGGAGGTCGACGACAAGCGAATGGATCGGCCATTTGCGCTTCGCTTGGAGAAGAGGCTTCAAGCGATTAGGGCGCGTGCATCATCCGCTTTTTTTGCTTCCCTTTGTTCCGAAGTATTCATTCTCACCACCACTGACCCAATTCGTTGATGATGGCTAACGGCCTTCCTCGCTCGCCTGCTCAGCGGGCGGTCAGACTGTCCATTTCTTGAGGCGGACACTTCTTTTGGACAATGACGTTCAATCGAGATCAGTTGTTTGGCGTTTACATCCGCCATTGCAATTTCGCCACGCACTCCACATGCGTTGAATAGTGATCGCAGACATCAAGACTTGTAGCAGTGTTCACCTAATTTACTTTCGATAAGGAAGTGCCACTTGTGAACAAGTCAAATCGGTCATTATTGAAGCAGGGCTTCAAAATCGAACGACGATTTCCTTTAAGAAGTTAACCCGAATTCAACAATTTGAAGCTCATTCACTTTTTCACTCATTAAATCTTAATATAAAACATATAGAGCCTACGTTCATCTTCGAACATATTAGGTGTATGAAAAAATTGTAAAGTAGGCAGGACACTTCATTTATTTAGAGTTTTCTTTTGGTAAGTAGGCTGTAAATACTGCTCCACCATGTGAAATGTGATTGCTAGCTCTTAAATCTCCGCCGTGCGCTAAAAATATTTTTTTTGCTATAGTCAATCCTAGACCTGCACCGCCTGTTTTTCTGTTGCGTGAACCTTCTCCCCTATAAAGAGGGGTAAATAGATAAGGCAAATCCTTTGGACTAATTCCTTCACCTGTATCTATAACGGATATTTCAATATTTTTATCTGTTTCATTTAAGGAAATAGTAATTTTCCCTTCATCAGGTGTATGTCTAAGAGCATTGTTTAACAAATTATCAATGGCCCTTGTTAGTAAATGTTCATCTGCAAATATGACATGGTTAGTTACCGAGCTAATTGTTTCAACTTTAATCTTCTTTTTTTCTGCTTCTAACTGTAGATGAGCAAATTTGCTAACATAAATTTACAACTAAACAAAAAAGGAGACATGAACCCGATTCCTTGGTTAGAATAGATGTACCACCAACTACCCACAAGGAGGTTCATGTCTCATGAATAGATTAGCACATCATCAAGGAATCCACAAGTTTTTCATGACGTTGGGATTGGCGCTTTATTTCTCGAAGCCGGTCATCAAGCATCTGGTTCATCTTGTCGACGCCTTGACGACCAAGGGATTTTCGGGGACATTGACGGG
>NZ_LQYX01000100.1:5425-5924 GCF_001587475.1 Geobacillus sp. B4113_201601 | reverse complement strand
GGTGTGATTGGCACTACTCGCACAAAGATCATCAATCCGTTTGGGGGCATTCGCTCGTTTGGCTGATGGTGCATACTTTCTCGCAAGCGTTTCCGTTCGCCTTTCGTCTGTATGACAAGACGGCGGGAAGAAGCAAGATCGACCTAGCGATCGAGATGCTTTCCTCGCTCAAGGGGAAACGGGCTCAGCCGGTGTATGTGCTCATGGATTCGTGGTATCCGTCCCAAGCGCTCATCGAAGCCTGCCTGAAACAAGGATTCCATGTCATCGCCATGCTCAAGACAAACCGGATTCTCTATCCGAAAGGCATCGCCATCCAAGCGAAGAAGTTCGCCCGCTATCTCGAGCCCAACGACACCCGCCTCGTCACGGTGGGGAGCGAGCGCTATCGTGTCTACCGCTACGAAGGCGCGCCCAACGGTCTTGATGACGCGGTGGTGCGGCTGGCTTGGAAGGCGGATGAACCGATGACGCCGGACCATCTCCATGTCATCTTCGA
>NZ_LQYX01000100.1:3287-5415 GCF_001587475.1 Geobacillus sp. B4113_201601 | reverse complement strand
TTTTCCGGCAGGCCAAAGACCAGCTGAAGTCAGGTGGGACCGTGTTCGTCACATTCGGGCGGTGAAACGGTATTGGGCCGTGGTGCTGTTAGCCTGTGTATACAGCATCGCGGAATCTCAACAAGACCTCTCTTCCGGCCTGGAGCTTCTTCGGTCTCGGAAAGGGCACAGCGTCGTCGAGTTCATCTACGATGCCGCGAAGCAAGAGATTCCCATTGATGTGATCAAAAAACAGCTCCATGTCGCCTAAGGGGTACCCTGTTTGTCTCTTAGAGCATAGAAATTATTGTAATGAAAAATGCTCATCTACAGTACTTCTAGTTGATTTTGATAATCTCCAATCTTTATACTACTTTTTGTAACTGTTCATTTTCCATAACTCTCACCTGAAGGACTAATTGATTTCTCTTTTTGTGTGCTTCGAACAATGCCCGGAATGAAAATTCCTGTCATGATAAGGGAAATAATAGAAATTACGACTAAGGTAAAAGATAAAGATAGATGGGAAATAATCCAACCTGCTAAAAATGAACCTAAAGCCATCCCGCCTACAGTCAAGGCATCAACTGCTGAGTAAACTCTACCTGCATTACTGTCGTTAGTAACCTGCTGAATCATTGTCCATAACGGAGCATCAGCAATGTTCGCAAAAATACCCATTAGGGTTACAGATCCATATACTACTAAAGTAGCGATGAGTAGACTAAAACTATAGGTAGAACTAATGGAGCAAAGAAGAACAGACAAACTCAGTCCTATAACACCAATTATTGCAGATGTTCCTAGTCGTTTGCTTCCAATCCAAGCACCAATGAATACACCCAGTATAGAACCAGCTCCTACTGCAGAATTTAGATAACCAATTCCTGCATCTCCTTGCTGTAGTAGTTTGGATAGTTCAGGGATGAATACCCATGTGGCTCCTACTACTAAATGCGAGGTAATAAGAAAAAAAGTAATTGAACGTGCTTTCGAAACTCTTATAACAAAGGATAACCCTTCTGTAATCTCTCTAAATTTAGTTGTATAACTGTTAGCCATATCTTTCTTAGCGCCCTCAATCTTATTTAGACTACTTGGTAGAGCTAAACTACATAATAGACTTAACAGAAAGGAAATTCCATTAATTAGAAATGCCCAACTCACTCCCCCCATTTTCATAGCTAGTCCAGCTATAACTGGAGCAATTGTTAAAGACGTAGTTCCAATTATATTAGTTAGAGCATTTAATGATAAAAGAAATTCTTTTTCCACTAATTTTGGAATTACCACTAATCTAGCAGAGCGATTAATTAGACCAAATATGACAACTAATAAAATAAGAGTAATATACAGCGAAATAGAATTTATTTGTTGAATTGAGAGGAAACTTAAGATAAACATCAGTATTCCATTTAGAAGATCTGTAATTAGCATCAGTGATTTTCTGGGAAAACGATCCGCGATGTAGCCAGTAAACGGAGAAAAAACAATATACATACATTGCCGAATAATAATGAACGCTGTCATGGCTAAAGCACCAGCTGTATTGTATAGCAACGCTGACATACCGACGAAATAAATCCAATCTCCAATATTAGACAAAAAAGAAGCAATCAGCAGGGGGCGAGACCCAGGTGAGAAAAAGGCAATCTTAAAATCCTTAAAAAAATTCATACTAAATCCTCCTAGGTATTAAGAACATAATCTCTTTAAATCAATCCACAAATGACTTAGAAGGCCGGTGAATTAATGGGGCATAGACTTCCCTCATGTCGAATTTTGGGGACCATTCTCCCCGCCATTTGGCGCCAAAGGGCGGGAGGACGAACAGGACTTCCTGCCCCAACTTCCATTTTTGCGCACGCCAAAGAGCCGGTCTCCCCTCGTTTTTTTCGAAACCGGCACCATCGCTTCAGATTTTGCACGACGGCGGTCAACAGCGCCTGTTCTTCCATGGCGTAAAGACCTCGGCTTCGGGGCCGGTCCAGCCCATGACATTCCTTCCCTTCGGCAAACACATGCTCACAACGCGTGCGAAGGGCTTGAATGGATCGATCACCGCCCTGTTGCTGAATGAGCCTTGCTTGGTTGCGAATCTGAACTTCCCGGACGTTCGCCTGGCGTTGTGCTTCCTGAGCGGGATCCG
>NZ_LQYX01000100.1:1499-3225 GCF_001587475.1 Geobacillus sp. B4113_201601 | reverse complement strand
TTCCACGGAAGTTTCCTCGTTCTCCGGCATGGACGCGTTCCCCTGATGGCGGAGACGGAGAAGGCGGGTCGTCATCGGGATCCCGATCCGTCTCCGGGGACTCGTCCTGTTCATCTTCCCGGGCGGTGCGGGCGAGGTAGTCCTCCAACGGTTCCACCGGAGCGAGCTTGACTTCCCGCAAGCGGTGGATCGAAGCATTCGCCCGCACTTGAGTGCCATCGGCCGCCGCATGCACATCCGGCGAGACCAGCCCTGCCGCGATGCACTGCTCTACCACGTAGGTCATCAGCCGATCAAAGATTCCGTGTTGGCGCCAGCGCTTCCGTGTTTTGACGAGCGTCGTTCGATCCGGCAGTGTGGGGTGATGAGGATCCGGATGGAGCACGGATTCAAAGTCGAGACCGCAAAACCACAAGTATCCGGCATGCATGGGGAGGATCTCATACAACTCCCGCTCGGAGTGGTCGAACAAATACGATAGCAGCATCAGGCGAAGCAGCCGTTCCGGATCCGCCGCCGGGCGACCCGTTTTTTCCGTGTACAGGGGAGCTACCCCATCGTGAATGACGGAAAAGTCAACCGCTTCGTTGATTTGGCGCAGGATATGATGTGGGGGAACCAGTTCCTCCATGTCGATGACTTGAAACAGACGAGGCTGAGTCGAAGGATGTTTGGGGGCTTTCATGATCTGCTCACGCTCCATTCAAAGATTCTTCTTCCTTTTTCGACATAAGCCCCCTACATCCCTGCCTTGGCGTGTACTTTTTCACCGGCCTTCTAAGGATATGGCAATTCGTTATTATCAATGGTATGCAAATAAGGAGAAGCATTGAAATCATATGAGGTTTTATAAAGTAATCTCAGACAACTGCCTTGTTAACTTCATAATTAAAGCCGGTTGATAATTGACATCTAATAACTTTATAGGTGTCTTCATGTGAACTACCCACCACTTATTGACCTTACGGTCTAATTGAAGTGGGGGCTTCTCGGAGCTGCTTTTACTAGCCAGCTAAGTTTACCAAGTTAACTCCCTTGTTCCAGAAGTTCAGAAAAAATTTTTGCACGTTGGTTTATCATAGTAAGCTTGCTTTTCACCTATGATCAAAAGACGGTGCAAACATTTTACGTGGCAGCACACGACCTGCCACAATCTGTTTGGTTGTCAAAGAACACGCAAAAGATTTATAAGAAAATAATACCATATTTTAACATAGGGAGGGACAATCCTATAGGCTTCGCCTAGCCAAAATTCATCTCCCCCTTGCGGTTGTACTTCGTTCTTCACACGCTTGAAGAGGGAGACTTATTTTGGAATTACGTTAAATAGATATAAGGTACAGAAAGTAATCAGATTAAGGATGGATTCAATGAGTGAAATTGGAGCGATTGTAGAGAATCCGGAATTCTATAAATATATGAGCGGATATAAAAATCTAAAGCACTATGCAAATATGGCAAGACACAAAGTCACTGAGGAACGTATTCAAGAAGTAATAAGAGTGGTAGGTCTTGAACAAGTTATTCACCAAAAGGTAAAGACATATTCACTTGGAATGAGGCAACGATTAGGATTAGCACAAGCTTTATTGCATAATCCATCTTTATTAATACTAGATGAACCAACAAATGGACTTGATCCTCAGGGGATTAGAGAATTTAGGGATTATGTTTTCTTATTGCAGGAGGGTCTTCACCATTTTCTGTGATTTCCACTCAATTCTAG
>NZ_LQYX01000100.1:0-1489 GCF_001587475.1 Geobacillus sp. B4113_201601 | reverse complement strand
CTTTTGGGTCATCCCCTTGCAGCACTGAAGGCATTGATTCATCGACCAAAGGAACGCGCTGTTTTTCACCAGCCTCCTAGAAACATGTTAGCCGGATGAAATAGGTTCATCAGTCAGGATCCTTCTTCCGCATACAGACCACGAAGTTGGTAGAATGGAAACAATCAAGTGCTTTCCTTGACGGGTTCCATTCTACCAACGATCATACCGAAAGCGGAAGAAGGGAGCGTTTAGGCAGCCTGACTGCCTGTAGCGTTCCCTGTACACTCCAGAAATACACGCAAACGAAACCGTTCCCGATTTCGATAGCCATATGCCCGGCGTTTGATGTTTTTGATCTTGTGATTCGTTCCCTCGATTCGGGCATTGGTATAGGGGCACAAAAAGTAGGAAAGAATCGGTTCCTTCCACCTTTCAAGCGTGTTGGCTGCTTCCTGAAAAGAAGCAAAAGGGCTCTGTTTGGCTAACTGAATCCATTCTTCCAAGCGTTCCTTTGCTTCGTTATATCCATCGGTTCGGTAAAAATCCCGAAACAACTCTTTCAGATCATAGGCAATGGAAAGTACCGGATACTCCTCCAAGATATCGTCTAATCGAAGCCGTTGGTCCTTACGAAGCTTTTCACAGCCTTTCAAGAGAAGATATCGAGCCTTTTTCAATGGAGAACATTCCTTTCTTGCTTGATCCAAGGCTTGTGTCACTTTTTGAACCACATGGTACTTATCGATGACAATCGAAGCAGATGGAAACAGGGCGCGAACCGCCTTATGATAAGGTTCCCACATGTCAAGAATCACCGTTTGGACCATTTCTTTCGACAGGATATTTTGGCTCAACAAGTTGATCCCGAGTTCGACAGTCACTAGGCAAACAAAATGCCTCTCATCCCTTGATACCAAAGGGACGAGAGGCATTTGGGCATACGTTGGGCGTGTATCTAGGTGCGAGGATGAATGCCTAGAATCTTCGGAGGAGGCTCCAGCCCTAGAGCTACAAAGAGTTGCGCTTGTTTGGCCGTCAGTTCGGTTGTTGACCAAGGTCGCCGTTTTTTGAAGAAAAATGTCCAAGCATGAGACGTTCGCATTCGTCCCTTACGTTCGGTCACGATTCATGATGGAGGTAAGCTAAGGTGATTCCATCGTTCTTTTTTGGTGTGACTCGTCGTGTGTACATGCCTATATTATAACCAATATCCATCCATTTTAAAAGTTAAAGTAGGAAAGTCGTGTGCCTATGAAATTCAGCGTTTTTTCCTAGGATCTGCATCATGAAATCCTTGATATTGCAGCATTTTGGCCATTTTCGTTTGCCTAAAATGACCTCAAAACTGTCGAACTCGGGTTGATGGCGGAGTCACATTGGCGATCGGCATGCATTCCTATGACGGATCCAGCTTTGGCATCCATCAATATGGTTTCATACTGATGTCCCTTTTTTACCGCGATTTCATCTAAACTAAGCACCATTCCTTCTTGAGAAGATGCTTCTA
>NZ_LQYX01000099.1:111576-114079 GCF_001587475.1 Geobacillus sp. B4113_201601 | reverse complement strand
AGGGACTCGCTTTCAGTGCCACTTGTATGGAACGTTGATTGCCTTATTGATCAGCTCTACGGTCATGTTTGCCATGCGAGAATGGCTCTATCGAAAACAGAAAAAGGAATTGAGCGAATATAAGGCGATGAGTATGATCAAGGAGTGGGGGATGGATTGATTTCAAGCCTTATGGTGTTCTGAGGCGCTAGCTGCCCAGCTCCTTTCTAAACTCTGTAACATAATCGCTCAACACGGAAAAAAATCAAGGCGTTATACAAAAAAGAGCGCTTTAGACATGATCGAGAGTTTGGTCATCATGCCGTTGTCGTAAGGAATTCCCATCTTATACCATAAAAAAACCTTCTATAGGGAAGGTGTATTTGGCCATACCCGTCAAGTTTAGCGGTATAAAATTTTTAAGACGATACTCGTGTTCATCCCCCCAGTGAATGATGGGGATCACATCCATTATTGGGCATGCCAAATAACCCTCGAGAAGAGGGGTGTTTGGAATTTATATCCATATCTAGCTCTACCATATCCCTAATTTCGTTAAGATATCCGATGCCGTTTCTTTCCCTTTCCTTCGATCTTTCTTGGCATGTTTTCGCAACAGGGAAAGGAGAGAGGAAAGGTTGATTTCCGCCCTAGGCGAACGTAAAAGCAACTGGTGCCAATACGATTGGAGAAGATCGAGTGCTTTCCGTTCACTGATTTGAATGTCTTCCTTTTGATGCCAATACATCCGAGCGTGAAACAGAAACGTCTGGGTGACCAAAATGGCAATCAACGTCCCGTATAAATGGCATTCGAAACGTTCTTTCTTCATCTTCTTGACTTTCTCCAAATCAAATACAGATTTCCAGGCTTTAAACAACCATTCAATTTGCCAGCGCAGGGAATAGAGCTCATAAACCTGTTGACCATCAAACGACTCTTGTGGTAAATTCGTCAGTAAGATGTGGTATTTCTTTTGTTCGAGGGTTTGGCGTGTCAGCGCCTTCCCTTTTCTTTTTTCCTTTTTTTGCACATACGCCATCCGTTTTTGCCATTCTTCCGCCGTCAGACGGCGGAAAATCAACCGTGGAACATACAAGCGCTCATGGCCGATGTATACGTGTTCCACTTCGATCGCCTCTCCTTCTCCTAATGGATGGCCCATAGACTCCCAATCCCATTCCTTCCACTGGCCATTCTCCTTGATATACACTTTCATATCGGAACGGAGCCGAGTAATAGAATACGCTCCGCGGGCGTCGATCTCGGCCAGGGCGGCAACGGAGAAAAAGCCCAAATCCCGAATACATAGGTCATTCGGTAAAATCGTGTGCTGGACGTGATAGGCAAAACGGGCGTCCGAGTCATTAGCCGATTGAACGCCTAGATGAAGGCAGGTGCCGGATAACAAGTCATATTCAAACTGAATTTTCGCTCCCGGCGAAACGGAACCTTGATCCTCCTCCCCGTAGTCGGCGGGAACCAAAAAACTGGTCGAGTCCAAGATCCGCAAGCGAGTAAAACACGTCCGGTAGGTTTGGATCGTGAACCAAAGCAACGGACGTTGATGCAAGAGAAGAAGGAAAAACACTTCTCGCAAAAACGCCACGGCCCGATCGGTAAAACGCTGATTCAAGCCTTCGCTTGAAAGGGAACAGCCATGCCAGAGCGTCAAGGCCGCACACAACCGCTGAAGCGACTGTTTGGCCAGTGAGCCATCTCCCCATGCACAGAGAGTCAGAAAGGCTTCCGCCGTTAACGAACGCTGCCGCCGGATCAATCCTGTTTTCCGTGCGAGACGGGTTAATTCTTCGGGAGAAAAGAGTTGACGAATGGTTTGAATCCATGCTTGCATTTGTTTTTCCATGAAAAAAATCCTTTCTAACGTAGAGTGTTCGTTAGAAAGGATACCATGTTTTTGACGATGCACAAAGACCAAAATTCTTAACTTGATGGGTATGGTCTATGCCCCATTAATTCACCGGCCTTTTAAAGAGTAAAAGTATAACTTTAAAACTCACATTTCGCACCCTCTCGACAAAAATCGGAAGGATTTTTTTATCTTCCTGTCGAATAAAACCTTGAAACACAAGGAAAGCAAAGGAGTTTGCCCATCATGGACGTTCGAATTCAGGCCATTTATGAAAGTTCTTATTTGAATAGAATAAGCACCCTGTTCAAAGATCTTGACCTTCCTCAGCTGATTGATCATCTCGTTCCCGTGGATCCGCAATGCCAAACTCGAGCCAGCGATATCGTCAAGCTAATCGTTCTGGATATCTTGAGCGGCCGGCAAGCGCTCGTTCATTGGGAACAATGGGCGCATGACATCGATTGGCCGAAGCGGATTCGGCCAGGGCTGGAGCCGTCTTGGTTCAACGACGATGCCATCGCGCGTCATTGGGATCGCCTGTATGAGGCGAATATCCATCAAGTCCTTTCGTCTTGCCTCGTGCAGATCGACAAGAAAGAAGGCCTCTCTCTTCGCGTCTTCCACGCCGATACGACGGACAAGACCGTTTAC
>NZ_LQYX01000099.1:110701-111566 GCF_001587475.1 Geobacillus sp. B4113_201601 | reverse complement strand
CCCTGCAGATCACACATGGCTACAACCGGCACCATCGTTGGCAAAAACCAATCGGTTTCGGGCTGATCGGCAACGAAGACGGCATCCCGTTTTACGGCGATGTGCACGACGGCAACGTGCCGGACAAAACGTGGAATCCTGAGGTGCTCTCCCGTGTCCATGAACAGCTGAAGCAAGCCAAGATCGGAGACGAATGGATTTACGTGGCGGATTCCGCTGCGATGACGAAAGAGACCTTGGCGCAAACGAAGGCCGCCAACGCCTTTTTGATCACGCGGGGTCCTCCGTCGCTTCGGATCGTCAAACAGGCATTGTCGGAGGCCGATTCGCCTCCTATCCCGTGGAACGACCCCTTTACGCTGGCGGAGAAAAACGGTGCCACGTATCGGGTATGGGAAACGGCCTCCACTTATGAAGGCCATCCCGTTCGGCTGATCGTCGTCGAATCGAGCGCGCTCGACCAGCGAAAAGGAAAGACGCTCGACAAAGAGCGGACCAAAGAAGCGGAGCTTCTTCGCGAGGAACAAGCCCGCTGGGAACGCCACCCCTTCTCTTGCCGGGCAGACGCCGAACAAGCCTTGGCCTCCCTCAAGGCGTCCCTTCGTCCCCAGTTTCATCGGGTGGAAGCCGCAATCGAAGAGATCGTACGCCCGAAAAAACGGCGCGGACGACCGAAAAAAGGGGCGGAACCCGAGATGGAGACGCTGTATTTCGTGCGTCTTGGCGCCGAATTCGACCCCAACGCTTGGGAACAGGCGAGACGGAAAGCGTCCCGGTTTGTCCTCATTACGACCGTTCCGAAGGAATGGAAGGGTCAACCGATGGAGGCAAAAGAAATCTTGAAGTTGTATAAAGGCCAAATCTA
>NZ_LQYX01000099.1:0-110691 GCF_001587475.1 Geobacillus sp. B4113_201601 | reverse complement strand
TGGAGATGAACTTCTCTTTCTTGAAAGACCCGTTCTTTACGGATGAGATTTACGTCAAAAAACCAGAACGGGTCGCAGTATTGGGTTATTTGTTTCTGTTGGCCTTGGCCATTTACCGCGTCTTCCAGTGCCGGGTGCGTCAGCTCATTACCCCGGAACGCCCATGAAAGGGCGCGGGAGGCCGGAAACTGACCCGACCCACCGGACAGGCAATTTTTCAGTTGTTCCGGTATGTGAACGTCGTCCTACTGGAGCTGCCGGATGGGCACATCCAACGCGCGTTAGGGAAACCGCTCACCCTTGATCAGCGAAGGATCCTGCAGGGATTGGGCATGGATGAGAACATTTACGTGTAACGTCATACGGAACGACTAGAGATGGTAAAAAAAGGATTGCCGTTGCTCGTTGTGTTGGTCGAAATGGTATTCTAAAAAACGAAATAAAAAATCCTTTCTTTCTACCCTGTTAGGGTGCGAAATGTGAGTTAAAAAATAAAAAAACCTAAATAAATATTAGGAGGGGAATATATTGGTAAAAAAAATCTATATTAATGCATTTGAAATGAATTGTGTAGGTCATATCGCTCATGGGCTTTGGAGGCATCCTGAAAATCAGAGGCACCGTTATACAGATTTAAATTATTGGGTAGAACTTGCACAATTATTAGAAAATGGGAAATTCGATGCTTTATTTTTAGCTGATGTAGTTGGGATTTATGATGTCTATAAACAAAGTAGGGATACTGCGGTTCGTGAAGCTGTTCAAATTCCTGTAAATGATCCCTTTATGCTTGTTTCAGCGATGGCCTATGTAACAAAACATCTAGCATTCGCTGTTACATTCTCAACAACCTATGAGCATCCATATGGCCACGCAAGACGTATGTCAACACTGGATCACTTGACAAAAGGTAGAATTGCTTGGAATGTTGTAACTTCGCATCTCCCGAGTGCTGATAAGAACTTTGGTATTAAAAAAATACTTGAACATGATGAGCGTTACGATATGGCAGATGAATATCTAGAAGTGTGTTATAAACTATGGGAAGGGAGTTGGGAGGATAATGCAGTAATTCGAGATATAGACAATAATATATATACTGTTCCGAGCAAAGTACACAAAATAAATCACTCAGGAAAATATTTCGAAGTTCCCGGTCCCCATTTATGCGAACCCTCTCCTCAGCGTACGCCAGTCATTTATCAAGCAGGTATGTCCGAACGGGGACGCGAATTTGCGGCAAAACATGCAGAATGTGTATTCTTAGGTGGAAAAGATGTAGAGACTCTAAAATTTTTTGTCGACGACATAAGAAAAAGAGCCAAAAAGTATGGACGTAATCCAGATCATATTAAAATGTTTGCTGGAATATGTGTAATTGTTGGAAAAACACATGAAGAAGCAATGGAAAAATTAAATTCTTTCCAAAAATATTGGAGCCTAGAAGGGCATTTAGCACATTATGGAGGTGGAACAGGATACGATTTATCTAAATATAGTTCTAATGATTATATAGGTAGCTTATCTGTTGGAGAAATTATTAATAATATGAGTAAACTCGATGGTAAATGGTTTAAATTATCTGTAGGTACTCCAAAAAAAGTTGCTGACGAAATGCAATATTTAGTTGAGGAAGCAGGTATTGATGGATTTAATCTAGTACAATATATATCACCAGGTACTTTTGTTGACTTTATTGAACTAGTAGTTCCTGAATTACAGAAACGAGGTCTATACCGAGTAGATTATGACGAAGGAACCTATAGAGAAAAATTGTTCGGTAAAGGAAATTATCGATTACCGGATGATCATATTGCTGCACGATATCGAAATATTTCTTCAAATGTATAAAAGCTACCCGTGGTGCTAGTTGAGCGCTAGCGCTCAACTAGCACCACGGGTATATATTTACTTATTTTACCGATAATAGGTGTTTTATGGTTTTTAAATTTGGTGAGCTTTTTAAAGAATTTGTACAGAAATGAAAGCACACATAATCAAACAATGATCGGGGCTTTATTAACCTTTCTCTTTGTCTTTCTATATATGTACGGGTTTTTAGGGACACATTAATATTCAATCATCCTCCTGTACTAAAAAGATGGGACCGCCTCCACTTATTGGCTAATGCCGGTGGAAGTGGGGGATTCTTATTTCCTTTGCAAACAAAATACTGTCGATGATCCCTTCTTTCATGCCTTTGTCCTTTGGATCCCGCCTGGCGTTCAAACAATCCGTCTTGTACTCATTGAGCCAACTCTTCCATTCCGTTTCATCCCTTTTGAAGGAACGAAACCATATTTCCCTGTTTTTCTTCTTTTTAACGCTTCCCCCATCGCCATCGGTTGGCGGTGGGGGTTTTTGCATGGCGCGATTTCAAACTTCTTTCACAAATGTGAGGTATAATGAGGGCAGAAACGAACGTGCGGAGGAGAAAAACGAGATGAAACGAGCGAGCGTGTGGATGCTGTTAGGTTGCTTCTTTCTGCTAAGCGGCTGTGCCCATCCGTCGTTTCCCCCGGTGGCTGATTCGCTTTCCGTCGTCATCAGCCTCGATGTCAAAGGGGAAACGGTCACCTTTTTGAACGCGAAACATGGCGGCAAGGTCGCCCGTTGGAACATCAACGAACCGTTTCAAGGCGGGGCGTTGAGCGCGGACGGCCGGACGCTGCTTTTGTACGGGCGGGATCTTGACGGCGTTTACCGGTACGACCTTGCGACTGGGAAGCCGCTCGCCCAGTGGAAAACGGGGAGCGGCATTGTGAGTGCTGCTCCATCCCCGGATGGCCGCACGTGGTTTTTTGGCGACAGCGAACATCACGCGGTGCGCGTTGTGAGCCGGGACGGGGAAGAGATCGCCCGCCTTTCGGTCGGACGCTCTCCGATGACGTTGCTTGTCAATCGCGCTGGAACGAGGTTGTATGTGATCGATTTTCAAGACGAACGGGCGAGGGTCATCGATGTGGACCGCCGCCGCGTCATCCGTTCGTTTGCCGTGCCGAAGTTCGCTTTAGGCGGAGTGGTGCGCGAGAAGCAAGGGGAGCTGTGGGTCGGCGGGCACGGCAGCGGAAGCCGTGTGGAAACGAATATTCATGTTTACTCGCTGCAAGACGGCCGCTTGCTTCGGACGATCGCCGCGCCGGTCATGCCGGTCGATTTTGTTGAAACGGATCGCGGCGTGTTTGTGCTATGCCATGGCTCGAACACGGTTTATCGGGTTTTGCCAAGTGGGAAGCGGCTTGACTCTGTCTCGGTCGGCGCCAACCCGTTTGCCATGGAAGCGGCAGGAGGTCGTTTGTATATCGCGAGCTATGACAGCGATGAAATGATCGTGGTCGATGAAGCGACGCTGCGGCCGCTTGCCCGCTGGAAGACGGGCGACGGCCCGCTGCAGCTGCTCATTCGGGAGGGACGAACATGAGCGAACGAACCGTTTTGATCGTCGATGATGAAGAAGAAATGCGTCTATTGGTCAGCATGTATTTAGAAAACGCCGGCTTTCGCTGCTTGGAAGCGGAAGACGGGGAGGAGGCGCTGGCGCTGCTTTCCCAACATTCGGTCGATGCCGTACTATTGGACATTATGATGCCCAAACAGGACGGATTCGCCGTCTGCGCCCGCATCCGCGAGCAGTCGGACGTGCCGATTTTGTTTTTGACTGCGCTCGGCGAAGAATGGGATAAAGTGAAAGGGTTCAAGCTAGGCGGCGATGATTACATCGTCAAACCGTTCAGCCCGGGAGAGCTCATCGCCCGTCTCGAGGCGGTGCTGCGCCGGGTGCGGCGCGGGCGCGAGAACGATGGGCGGTTGCAGTTTGGCGACCTCGTTATTGACGAAAAAGGACGAACCGTGACCGTTGGCAGCGAACCGGTGAAATTGACGTTGAAAGAGTTTGAGCTGTTGCTGTTTTTGGCGAAACACCGCGGGCAAGCGTTCAGCCGCGATGACTTGCTCGTCCATGTGTGGGGGTATGATTACACCGGAAACGCCCGCACCGTTGACACTCATGTGAAAACATTGCGCATGAAGATGAAAGACGCCGGCCGCCACATCCAAACCGTCTGGGGCATCGGCTACAAATTTGAGGGATGAGAAATGAAACGGCTCCGCTTAGGGCAAAAAGTATGGCTGGCGATCGGCGCCGCGGTCGTGGTGACGCTGGCGTTTTCCTTTGGCCTTTTGAATTATTTTTACCGGACGGTGTACATGAAAGAAGTCGAGCGGACGTTGATCGCGGAAGGGACGAGCCTCGCCCGCGACTATCGGGGCGGGGCGATCGCTCGGGAATACCGCCGGCAAATCGAATGGTATGATGAAAAATCGACGGCCACCATCCTATTGATCGACAACCCGCGCGAACTGAGCGCCTGTTTTCCGTTTCCGGTCCACTATGACGCGTTAGTCAGCGGCCGCGACCGGGAAACGCTGCTAGCCGGGAAGCCGGTTGTCAAAACCGGCTACGAAAAGCGGTTTGGCCGCCGCGTGATGGCGGTCGCCGTTCCGCTTCTTGATGACAAGCGGCTTATGGGAGCGATTTATTTGTATATGCCGCTCGCCGACGTCCAAGCAGCAACGAAACAGGCAGCCGCCGCGTTTTGGCCGTTGGCCGCCGTATTCGCCGCCGCGCTTTTGGTTGTCGGCCGACGGATGGTGCGGCAACTGGTCGAGCCGTTGCAGGCGATGGAACGGGCTGCTGAGCGCATGGCGGAAGGGCGCTACGAAGCGGGCATCCCCGTGCGGAGTGATGATGAAATCGGCCGCTTGGCGAAGGCGTTCAACCAAATGGCCGACGCCATTGCCAAAGAAGACGAGCAAAAGCGCGAGTTTTTAGCGAACGTCTCGCATGAATTGCGCACGCCGCTCAGCTATATGAAAGGGTACAGCGAAGCGCTTCTCGCTGGTTTTGCGAAGACGAAGGAAGAAGAAAAGGCGTATCTTCGCCTCATCCACCGCGAAACGGAACGGATGGAGCGGCTTGTTGGCGATTTGCTCGATTTGGCGCGCCTTGAAGGGCAAAGCGTGCCGCTCGAGCGCGCGCCCGTGGCGTTCGCTCAAGTGATCGAAGATGTCATCGCCATGTACGAACCGATCGCCGCGCAAAAGCGGATCAAACTGTCATGCGATTTGGACTATGACGTCATCGTCAACGGCGACGCCGATCGGCTCGAACAAGTCGTGCGCAACTTGCTTGACAACGCCATCCGCTATACTCCGGAAGGCGGCGCGGTGACGGTGCGGCTTTCCCGCCTGTCGGAAGCAGAAGGAGAACTCGTGATCGAAGACACGGGAAAAGGCATCCCGAAAGACCAGCTCCCGCTTCTTGGCCAGCGCTTTTTCCGCGTCGACCGCGCCCGCACCCGCAAAGAAGGCGGCACCGGCTTAGGGCTGGCCATCGTCAAGCAAATCGTCGCCCTTCATGGCGGCGCCATTCAGTTCGACAGCGACCTCGGCCGCGGAACGACGGTATCTGTCCGCCTGCCGCTCGTTAGGGAAGGGGAAGAAACATACGTTCAAGACAAAGGAACGGATGGTGTATCATCAATATAAAAATTCGGAGGCAGGTGGAGGAAATGGGTTCAAGGGAAAAGGAACAGGCCCCGATGACCTACAAAGAGTATGCGACATGGCCGGAAGGAAAACGGTGCGAGGTGTTGGACGGGAATATCATCAGCATGGCGCCGTCGCCCACACCGGAACACCAATCGATTTCGCTCCAGCTTTCGATCGAATTCGGAATGTATTTCAGAGGGAAGGATTGTCGCGTGTTGGCCGCCCCGATCGATGTGTACCTTTTTGAAGATCATCGCAAGGGATGGATGGATGAAAACGTCCGAAATTGGGTATGTCCCGATCTTGTGGTCATCTGTGACAAAAACAAAATTCAAAAAAACCGCATTGTCGGTGCTCCAGATTTGGTCATCGAGATCTTGTCTCCCGCTACGGCCAAAATCGACCGGATGGACAAACGGATCGCGTACGAGCGGGCTGGGGTGAAGGAATATTGGATCGTTGACCCGGCGAATCAAGTCGTGGAAGTGTATTTGCGTGAGAAAACAGGGAAGTTCGAACTTCGCGGAGTGTACAGCCGCGATGACACCATTCCCGTTCATGGATGGGAGGATTTGTTCATCGATTTGCGAAACATTTTCGAATGAACAAATGGCCATTGACATCTTCGCTAGGCAGTATGTTGTCTAGAAGGCTAGTGAAAAACCGCTGTCGCACACCAATCGGCGGCATTTTCATTCAAAAAAGAAAGCTGGTTCTGCAAAGTTTCTCTAATTGAGAAATGGATGGAATCAGTAGCATTTTGCACGAAATCACCAGCCTCCTAGAAGGCTGGTGATTTACTCGTGGATACGGATTTACAATGTTATTTCTCAATTAGAAAAACCTTGTTCCATCGGTCCTGCTTTTCGCTCATTCCCCCATTGATGAAGGGAATCCGCCGTTTTTCCCCAGCCTTCTAGAAGCCCGGTGATTTAAAGAAGTATGCCGCTTACCAGCCTCGTTGCTCAAAGTAGAAAAGCCCTGTAGCATCGGTATCGCTTTTCACACGTTCCCTCCCATCGCTCAAGGGAATCAGCCGTTTTTCCCCAGTCCAGCCGATGTCGCATTCATTGGACGGCCCAGCGCAACGAACGCGGCATCGGCGGTTGATGGGGAACGTTCAGGGAACGGCTCTTCGGTTGAGTCATGTGGTCGGAAACAAAAGCGCACCTTCGCGGTTTGGTGCGTAGCTCTCCTTTACCAACAGCCAGGAACAAGGTGTTTTGTTCATTGCCCAAACGCGGCCGATGTACTACAATAAACATAGAACCCGTTTTTTCCCACCAAAGCGCGGCTTCATTCGGTTGGCGTGAGGCGCCATCGGGTGCGGCTCGTTTTCAGGCGAAAAAACGAAAGCGGTTTCTTTTTTGGCAGAAGACGCAAAGGGGGATGGGAAATGAGCGATGTCGCGAAGATGAAGGAAGCGGCGTTTCCGGCTCCGCCGATGGAGGAGTGGGAGCAAGAAGCGGAACGGTCGCTGAAAGGCAGGCCGCTCGAGCGGTTGGTGACGATGACGTACGAAAACATAGCGGTGAAGCCGCTTTATACGCGCCGCGATGTAGAGGCGCTCGGCCCGCTGGAGCAGTATCCGGGTTTTGGTCAGTACGTGCGCGGGGCGCGGCCGGAAGGGTATCGGGGCGAGCCGTGGAAGGTGAGCCAAGAGATTTCGGCGGCAAGCCCGTCCGACTGGAACGAGGCGGTGAAGCATGACTTAGCGCGGGGACAGACAGAAATCCATTTCGCTCTCGGGCGGCTGCCGTTTGCCGTCGAGTCGGTGGAGGATGTGGCCGCAATGTTGGATGGCGTGCCGCTTGACCGCTATTCGCTCCGTGTGGACGCCGGGGCGCGGTCGCTTCCGTTTTTGGCGCTTTTGGCCGCTTATTTCAAGGAACGGGGCGTCTTGCTCTCGAGCGTGCGCGGCGCGATCGGCATGGATCCGCTCGGCGCTTGGGCGGAACAGGGGACGCTCCCGTGTTCGCTTGAGCGGCTGGATGATGAAATGGCGGAAGTGACGAAGTGGACGATGGAACAAATGCCGGCCGTTCGCACGATTTTCGTGCGCGGCGAGCCGTACCATAACGGCGGGGCGAACGCCGTGCAGGAGCTCGCGTTTTCGTTGGCGGCGGCCGTCGAGTACATCCGCGCCGGGCTGGACCGGGGCTTGACGATTGATGACATCGCGACAAGGATGCAAGTGTCGCTCGCCGTCGGAGCCGACTTTTTCATGGAAATCGCCAAGCTGCGGGCGGCGCGGCGGTTGTTTGCGCAAGTGATCGAAGCGTTTGGCGGCAGCGAATCATCACGGCGCATCGAACTGCATGTGCGCACGTCACCCTTTACAAAAACGGTGTACGATCCGTATGTGAACATGCTTCGCGCCGGAGCGGAAGCGTTTGCGGCCGTTGTCGGCGGCGCCGATGGCGTGCATGTGTCGCCGTTTGACGAAGCGATCGGGCTCGCTGATGCGTTTTCGCGGCGCATCGCCCGCAACACGCAGCTCATTTTGCTTGAAGAGGCGCATCTCGCCCAAGTCATCGATCCGGCGGGCGGCTCGTATTATGTGGAGACATTGACGGCAAACATTGCCGAAGCAGCGTGGAAGCTGTTCCAGCAAGTCGAGGAAAAAGGCGGCATGAAACAAGCGCTTCAAGACGGCTTCGTGCAGTCGGAAGTGGAGGCGATTGCCAAGCGGCGGCTTGAGCGCGTCAAACAGCGGAAAGAAAAAATCGTCGGCGCGAACGTGTACGCCAATTTGGAGGAAACGCCGATCGAAAAGCCGAAGCAAGCCGCAGTGAACATGGTGCTGTCGTTGGATGAACAGCGGGTGGCCGACATTCGCCGCACGCTTGTCAGCGGAAAGTGGATGGAAACGATGATTCGTGCGACCCGCCGTCGAGCAACCGCTCGGGAAATGGCCGCGGCGCTCGCCGATGGGAACGAGGCGGCGGCCATTGCGCCGATTCGCGCATGGCGTTTGGCTGAGCCGTTTGAGCAGCTGCGGAAGGCGGCCGAGGAGCATGCGGAGCGCACGGGAAGCCGGCTTTCTGTTCACTTGATCAATCTCGGGCCGCTTGTCCGCCATCAGGCGCGCGCCGATTTCATCGCCGGGCTGTTTGCGGCCGGTGGGGTGGCGGCTGAGCGAAGCGACGGCTTTGCCTCGGTCGAGGAAGCGGTCGAATGGGTGCGGAACACGAACGGGACGCATTATATCGTGTGCGGCGCGGATGACGACTACCTAGGGTTCGTTCCGGCGTTGGCCGCGGCGTTCAAGCAAGCCAAGCCGAACGCGAAGCTGTATGTCGCCGGAAAACCGCCGGAAGAGCTCGAGAACACGTACGCGGAAGCGGGCGTGGACGGGGCGATCCATCTCGGTTCGAACGCGTACGATGTGATCGTGGCGTTTTTCACGGAAAGAGGGGTGGCGTTGGATGGCGAAGGACGTTGATTTTACCAAGATGCCGCTTTCCGCGGCGGCGGCCGATGTGGAGGAGAAACAGTGGAGAGACGCGGTGGAGCGGCGCGTGCAAGCGTCGATCGATGAGCTGTTGTTTCAGACGAACGAACACATTGCCGTGAAGCCGCTTTATACAAAAAATGACATCGATGGGCTCGATTTTCTTGATTACTTGCCCGGGCTGCCGCCGTACTTGCGCGGACCGTACCCGACGATGTATGTCGTGCGGCCGTGGACGATCCGTCAATACGCCGGTTTTTCGACGGCGGAGGAAAGCAACGCGTTTTACCGGCGCAACTTGGCGATGGGGCAAAAAGGGCTGTCGGTCGCCTTTGACCTGGCGACGCACCGCGGCTATGACTCCGACCATCCGCGCGTCGTCGGCGACGTCGGCAAAGCAGGGGTCGCCATCGATTCGGTGCTCGATATGAAAATTTTGTTTGACGGCATCCCGCTCGACCAAATGTCGGTGTCGATGACGATGAACGGGGCGGTGCTCCCGATCATGGCGTTTTACATCGTCACCGCCGAAGAGCAAGGAGTGACGCAAGACAAACTGTCGGGCACGATCCAAAACGATATTTTGAAAGAATATATGGTGCGCAACACGTACATTTACCCGCCGGAGATGTCGATGCGCATCATCGCCGACATTTTCGCTTATACGGCCAAATACATGCCGAAATTCAACAGCATCAGCATTTCCGGCTACCATATGCAAGAAGCCGGGGCGCCGGCTGATTTGGAGCTGGCGTATACGCTCGCGGACGGGCTTGAGTACGTGCGCACCGGCTTGAAGGCGGGCATTGACATCGATTCGTTCGCCCCGAGGCTGTCGTTTTTCTGGGCGATTGGCATGAACTACTTTATGGAAGTGGCGAAACTGCGCGCGGCACGCCTCATGTGGGCGAAAATGATGAAAACGTTCAACCCGAAAAATCCGAAATCGCTCGCATTACGGACGCATTCGCAAACGTCAGGCTGGAGCTTGACCGAGCAAGATCCGTTCAACAACGTCGTGCGCACGCTCATCGAAGCGCACGCGGCGGCGATGGGGCATACGCAGTCGCTCCATACGAACGCGCTCGATGAGGCGATTGCCTTGCCGACCGATTTCTCGGCGCGCATCGCCCGCAATACGCAGCTGTACTTGCAGGAAGAGACGGGCATTTGCCGGACGATCGACCCGTGGGCCGGTTCGTATTACGTCGAGACGTTGACGAACGAACTGATGAAGCGGGCGTGGGCGCATATTGAAGAAATCGAAAGCTTAGGCGGGATGGCAAAAGCCATTGAAACCGGCATCCCGAAAATGCGCATTGAAGAAGCGGCAGCCCGCCGCCAAGCGCGCATCGATTCAGGGGCGGAAACGATCATTGGCGTGAACAAATACCGTCCGGAAAAAGAAGAGCCGATCGACATTTTGGAAGTGGACAACACCGCCGTGCGAAAGCGGCAAATCGAGCGGCTGAACGAGCTGAAGGCGACCCGCGACAACGAGCACGTCGAAGCAGCGCTAGAGGCGATTACGAAAGCGGCGGAAACGGGCGAAGGGAACTTGCTTGAGCTCGCCGTCCAAGCCGCGCGCGTCCGCGCCACCCTCGGGGAAATTTCGTATGCGATCGAAAAAGTGGCGAAGCGCCATCGCGCTACCATTCATTCAATTAGTGGTGTATATAGTTCAGAATATAAGGATGAAGACCAACTCGTACGGGTGAAAGCAAAAGTCGAGCAGTTTGCAAAGCGGGAAGGGCGGCGTCCGCGTCTACTGATTGCAAAGATGGGACAGGATGGACATGATCGCGGAGCGAAGGTAGTTGCGACCGCATTTGCTGATTTAGGATTTGACGTCGATATCGGGCCGCTCTTCCAGACGCCGGAAGAAACGGCGCGCCAAGCGGTCGAAAACGATGTGCACGCCGTTGGCATCAGCTCGCTCGCCGGCGGCCATAAAACACTTGTTCCACAGCTCGTTGCAGAACTAAAAAAATATGGTCGCGATGATATAGTCATTGTTGTCGGCGGCGTCATCCCGCCGCAAGACTATGCTTTTTTGTACGAACACGGCGCCGCCGCCATCTTCGGACCAGGAACAGTTATCCCAGTATCGGCGGAAACCGTGCTTGATGAAATTAACGCCCGACTTGGTTATGAGGACGTGAGCGAATGAACGGCGAAGAAAAACGACGGGAACAGACAAGCGCCCAGAGCGCGGCTTCGGATGGGTCGCCGCGCCGCCCGGAATGGGCGGACGGCGAGAGCGCGTCATCCTACGTGCACGCCGAACGCCCGCCGGCGCCAAAGCGGATCGTGAGGCGGAAAGAGCGGTCGGTAGACGAGTACGTCCAAGGGGTGCTCGCCGGCGACCGCACGATGTTGGCGCAGGCGATTACGTTGGTCGAAAGCAATGCGGCTCGTCATATCGATCTTGCCCAGCACGTGCTTCATGCCCTCCTTCCGCACGTCGGCCGCTCGATCCGCATCGGCATCACCGGGGTGCCGGGGGCGGGGAAAAGCACGTTCATTGAAGCGTTCGGGACGTTTTTGTGCGAACAAGGGCACCGGGTCGCCGTCTTGGCCGTCGACCCGACGAGCTCGTTGACCGGCGGCAGCATCCTCGGCGACAAAACGCGGATGGAGACGCTCGCCCGACATCCGCTTGCGTTCATCCGCCCGTCGCCCTCCGGCGGGGCGCTTGGCGGCGTGCACCGGAAAACGCGCGAGACGATGATGCTGTGCGAAGCGGCCGGCTATGACATCATCCTCGTTGAGACGGTCGGCGTCGGGCAAAGCGAGTTTGTCGTCCGCGGGATGGTCGACTTTTTCCTCCTGTTGGCGTTAACCGGCGCTGGCGATGAGCTGCAAGGGATGAAGCGCGGCATCATGGAACTTGTGGACGCCATCGTCATCAACAAGGCCGACGGCGATAATAAAGAAAAAGCGAAAGCGGCGCAAACAGAATACAATCAGTTTCTCCATTACCTGCGCCCGGCCACGCCCGGCTGGGAGACGAAAGCGTACACGTGCTCGGCGCTGCTGGGCGAAGGGATCGCCGACATGTGGCGCGTCATCGAAACGTTCGTCGCGACGACGAAGCGATCCGGCGTCTTTTTCGACCGCCGCCGCCAGCAGCAAAAAGACTGGATGCACGCCATGATCAAAGAATATATCGAAACGCGCTTTTTCACCGACCCGATCGTGAAAGAAAAGCTCCCGATGCTCGAAAACAGCGTCATTTCCGGCGCCAAGCCGGTCACCGCCGCCGTCAAAGAGCTGATCGAGGCGTATGAGCGGAAGCGGAGCGGCGAACTATGATATGATAAAGGGAAAGCGAAGGAGGTGTCACGATGTTCCCATTTCAATTTCCGCTCTATAATGACATCGTCGAACAAGCGCGGCGCGAAGCGGTCGAAGCCGGATTTGCAGAGCTGCGCACGCCGGAAGACGTCGATGCCGCGTTTCGCCGTCCAGGCACAACGCTTGTCCTCATCAACTCCGTGTGCGGCTGCGCCGGTGGCATCGCCCGTCCCGCAGCGGCCCACGCCGTCCACTACGACAAGCTTCCCGATCATTTAGTGACCGTCTTTGCCGGCCAAGACAAAGAAGCAACAGCCCGCGCGCGCGAGTATTTTGTCGGCGAGCCGCCGTCCTCGCCGTCGTTCGCTCTGCTAAAAGACGGGAAATTGTGCGCCATGCTCCACCGCCACGACATCGAAGGGCACGAACCGGTGGCGGTCGTGCAAAAGCTGCAAGCGCTGTTTGACGAATATTGTGAGGAAGTGTGAAAGAAAGACCCGGGGGACGAAAAGGTCAAACTCCGGGTCTTTTTGCGCGATTAATTGGATCTTCTCCATCAGGGGACCAAACTACAGCATCTATACCGATTGTTTTTCGTTAGAGTCAATGATGCGATAGGAAGAAGAGAACCGTAGTTTTAAAGGGATAGAACGGAATGAGCAATAAACGATCCATCTTTATATAAAGAAATGATCGACCGTGACCGATGGAATGAGCCCGACCGTGTTTGAACGGCTGATGGCGTATTTCGCCGGTGAAGAGGACATTCAAAAAGCCGTTTTGTTCGGCTCGCGGGCGCGCGGCACGGCCGCCGCAACTCCGCCATTGATTTGTGCATTGATTATACCGGCAAACAAAAGGGGAAAATCAACGAGGAGATTGACGACATTGTCGGCGTTTACTCATGCCCCGCGCTGTTTTCGCCGCGCTGAACGAAGCGGTCGGGCGCGAAATCGAGCGCGATGGGAAAACGATTGATGAGAAATCTCCGTCGTGAGCCTAGGCGGCTTGCCTTGCATGAGTGGGCGGCTGTTTTTTTGTGTCCGGCGGCTGTAGGATGGGCGCGCACTATGTTAAAAAGGTGCAATTGCCACTCTTTGGACAAGAGAACAAAAAAGTAACTCAATTACTAACTTATTGTTGACTTTTTATTATTATTGGCATTATAATGCAGATAGAAAGTTTTTTGGTCGATACTTAAAGTAAGTAATTTTATTACTAAAGGAAAATAATGAGGTGACTTTTAAATGGTGTGTGAAAGAGAATTATCTCATTTCATGAATCAGTTGCGCAGCGAGGCGAATATAAGCGTAATCGATTCTGTGCAGACGATCGCGTCGATTGCAAGCGTGAAATTTTTAGAACTGGATAAGGAGCGTTACAGCCTTCCAGACGAACTCTCTTTAGGGGCGATTTTAAAAGAAGGAGCTTTTTTGGCGGAGAAGGTAAAGGCAGTTTTAAACGAAATAGAAGCACATGTCCCTTTCCTAAAGGGAGTATATGAGTTTTCCGACTTGTTTGACCGATTAAGTAACAATACATTATATCATTTGTTGTCGCGGATTCATTCTTTTGCATTCACGAAAGAGCAGTGGAAACAATGGATTGAATCGTTGTTTGTGTACGCAGGCAATATGGCCGGGGTTGAAGGTGTAGAGCTGATCACGCCGGCTGGTGTTAATGAGCTAGGCATTCGCCTTTTAAGTATGGAAGGAGGGGAGTTTTATGATGGTGCTTCAGGGCTGTCCGGCACGTTGTGTGCAGCAAGCGAATATGCACGGCGACATCATTGCGAAGTGGCGCTGTACGGTCAGGAAATCAATCAGCGAGCATGGGCGCTTGGAAAACTGCGTCTGTTATTTCACGACCGGACCGATGCTCGTTTGGTCAAAGGAGATACGCTTACTGAGCCTGCATTTGTAGAGGGAAACAAGTTGAAAAAGTTTGATTACATTATGATGAATTTTCCGTTCGGTATGAGAATAAACAACTATGAACAACTGATGAATGACCGTTATGATCGGTTTGTATACGGCCGATTGCCGCGAACGAGCGCTGACATGGCTTTCATTTTGCACGCTCTCTCTTCGTTGAAGGAAAACGGAAAAGCAGTTCTTGTCGTCACAAACGGAACGCTGTTTAGACGAGGGCCAGAGGAGGTGATCAGGGAGCATTTATTGGCCGCCGATATGATTGAGTCCATAATCGCTCTGCCATCATCTTTGTTTCATGGTGCAGCCATTCAGATCAACCTTCTTGTGCTGAATAAAAATAAAAGTGCAGAGAGGGAAGGAAACATTTTATTCATTAACGCGGAAAATTATTATGGTGAACGGAGAAGAGGCAGAAAATATTTGCGCCAAGAAGATATCGACCGGATTGTCGCCATATATCATGAGGGGCTGGAGATGGATGAAGTAAGCAAATTCGTATCTGTCCAGGAGATTGAAGAAGCGAACCTTTTAAGCAACCGCTATTTGCAAAGCAGTGAATGGACGATCGAGCCGTACGGAAAAGTGAAGTTTTACCATGATCACATAAAGAATTTGCCATGCGTACAACCATTGAAACGGATCGGCACTTTCTACCGCGGCATCAATATCTCAGCCAAAGACGCAGAAACAGAGAATGGGCCATATAAAGTGATTAAGTTATCTGACGTCCAAAATGGGGAGGTGTTGATCGATCAACTCGCGTCTTATGAAATTACAAACAATGCCAAAATTGAATCATATCTTGTCCAAGAAGGCGATGTTATTATATCGGTTCGGGGAGCGGGGATCAAAATAGCGGTCATCCCGCCGCATGAGGGAGATATACTGATTTCCCATAACTTTATCGGCATTCGTCCGCACCGCCATGTCGACCCATTTTACTTAAAGATATTCTTGGAAAGCCCTGTTGGGCAATATCTTCTTTTGAGCAAACAGGCAGGGACAAATGTTACGATTTTGAATATGAAAGATTTGGAGAACATTCCGATTCCGATGCGTTCGTTCGAAGAGCAGAAGGAAATCATCATGTCATATCTCGAAGAACAAAAACACATTCAAGACATGATGAAACAACTCGAGAAGCAACGGCTTGAATCGAGTTTAAAACTGTACGAAAAAATGGGAATTCGTTCGACGTTTACACTGATGCAATCGTAAAACTCAAAACGCCGCTCTCCCTGTTGTCGCCTGCCGATAGGTTGGATGACAGGGAGAGCGGGGCTATAGGAAATTAGTTCCTTAATGGCAAAGATTTTTATGGTAAAATGGACTCTAGAGGGGCGGTGAAAAACCGCTGTCACACACTAATCGGCGGTATTTTCATTCAGAAAAGAAAGCTGATTCTGCAAGGTTTCTTTAATTGAGAAAAGGATGGAATCAGTAGTGTTTTGCACTAAATCACCGGCCTTCTAGAACCCCTTTAAGAAAAGGAATGTTGGCCAAGATTGTTGATTACATCAGCTTAAAGAAAAATTTAATAGAAGCGTTGCAAACGCATACGAAGCGCGACCAAGATAAAGTGCAAGAAAACACCCAAGCCCGCGACATCGCGTTAAACATCCTCGAAGTGTTGCGCAATATGTTCCATTCGTTTGATTATCGCGCCTTTTTCGGTGATAGCGACAAAAAGCGTTATGAAGTCATTCGTGAAGGAGCAGAATTTGTGTAGCAAACGGAAAAAAGAAAATTGCTGTTTATGACGGAAACGAAAAAGCTGAAAGATGTTTATAAAATTTGCACCGGCTTGCTTTCGAAAGAACAAAAAGAGGAAATTTCCTATTTTATCGCTGTTCGTTCCTTTATTATGAAATCTTCGCGAACAGGCACACCTGACTTAAAAGAAGTGAATGAACGAATCGCGAAAATGTTGGAAGAAGCGATTTTGGAAGATGAAGTAATTCAACTCGCAAAGGATTTGGCGAAAACGGTAAAGGAAAACCGGACGCACGATTGGGATAAAAAAGCGCAAGCCCAAGCGTGCATGCGCCTTGAAATTAAGAAGGTGCTGCGCAAGTATGATTTATCCGCCAAATAAACAGCCGAAAGCGGTGGAAGATGTGCTTGAGCAGGCGAAGCTGCAGTGCATGAATATGTAAGGGATCAATCGGTGCTTTGAGGAGAGACAGTTATGGAGAATATGCTGTCTCTCCCCGCGAAATTCATCGTTTTGTCGCATTAGCAATAGTTTATTGAAGTGGTCAAGATATAAAACAACATCCAGTCATTTTTGTAAGGGGTTCTGTTCATATGGAAAGAGCATTTAACCCGTTAGGACAACTTGTTCATGCGAAAAACGCACATAAGTATGGGGTTGTCTATACGTGTCCATGCTGCGGCGCGAGAGTATTTAAAGCAGAAGGAAGGGTGCAGTCCGCTCACTTTCGTCACGAACGCGGGCAAGGGTCTGAACGATGCGAACTTTATGTTCAACGTTTGTCAGGTTCATCTCATCTTCATGATTATTCAGTGATGATAAGCCGCCCCTTTATTACATTTGAACCATTGGAACGTGATTGGGAGCTTTTTATTACCTTTCCTTATTTAACGCCTTCTCAAGTGATGCAATGTGACGTGCATCATTTGCACTTTAAAATAAAATGCAATGAAATGAATTCCTTTATTTCCTCTGCACAGCTTTGGCCTAACTCTAGTGAAAATAAACTGTGGATTGTTCCAAAGCAGAGCTACAGTTTTTCTTTTGCGACTAGAAAAGATGAAGAATGTTATGAGAAACTCCGCTTGTTTTGGCCTGAATATATTAAAGGGTTTCAAAACCATACATATTTGTTTCGGCCAATAAACCAAAGCTTTTGCATGATTGAGCCTAGAGAACTATCACTGAGTGACACGTTTTATATGATGTCACGGAAAAAAATAGAGTTTCCGAGGGAAATGGATGTAACACCATTAAATCAAAAGTATGGATGGTTTGCCTATAAAATCCGTCTTCCTTTTCTATTGGCGGAGCCGTTAATAGAGTGGTTTCGGCAATTTGGATATGACTTGAAACCGCCGTATTATTATTTGGATATAGTCGATCCTTCAGTTTTTGGAAGAAAAGGCGAAGCGATGTTAATCGGAACAGGAAAATGTAGAATCCAAATATCTTTTCGTGACTTTCAACTGCAAAAGTACAGCCTAGTTCATATTCAACCGGATTATACGAGTCGGGAATATCCGCTGTCGAGTTCTTATGTTGACATTATATTGCATAAAAAGGGCTTTCATACTTTTTACATTAAAAAACATGAAGGAAAGATGTTATATCTATTTTATGATCCAAACGCGAACCCATGTTTTTCGGAACGATTGGAATCCGGGGTTGTGGTTGACCAGCGGACATTGGCGCTGTGTGAGGAAAAGAGCATTTTGAAATATACAACGGTTTCAGTAACAGATCCTCTTTTGTTTCCTTACTGGATCAAAGAAAAAAATCGGTTTGCCAGAGAGCTCAGTCAAGGGGGAGAGTTTTTTCATCCATCTGTTGAGAAGCTTTTTATTCCTGGGGTTTGGGCGTTTGACTTTTCTGCTCAAGAGATGTGCGATTTAGCCCATCCCGATTGGCGCAAAGTTTTATTGGCGTATATGCAGCTTGAGCAAACAAAGTGTTGTTGGATTTCAAATGAACAATATCGTTTCCTAGAGTTTTGGTTGCAAAATGTAGGAGATAAAATATTGCGGGCAAAACTAGCCTACTATGTAAAGACGTATCGAAACAAGGTTCCAAAAATAGTAAAGGAATTTATTGATGGGGGGAGATCGTCGTGAAGACGATATTTGGGATTGTCGAAAAAGAAAGAAAGCCAAATAAAAAATATGTGTTTGTTAAAGTTTTAGCGGAATATCGCGATCACCAGTTAATTGAGGTTCAGGAAGCACGATTGCATTATCCAAGTGAGGGGGAAGTGATATGGTCTCCTGCTCCTGAAGACATTCACGCAGGGAAAGTGGGATTTTATACAATCGAAGAAAGAAATGAGGAAGACTACGCGGGAAGACTTGTATATTCAAAGTTTATCGTAAAAAAGGAATTGGAGAATTTGAAATATTACGAGGTATTTCCGATACCGTTTTCACTTGCGCAAAATCATGACATTGTTTATTTGATTCAGAACGGGGTTGATGCCCCGCAGCAGTTTAGTTCAGAAATTTTACTCTTAACGAACGATGATTATTTAGTTGGACCTTATCGTGTCAAACAGACAAAAGAACAAAAATGGGTGATTGATTCGTCCGACGATAAGTTGCTCGAAATACGAAAAAAAGGGATGCATCTCGTTAAATATAATGATAAGAACGTCGGGATCGAGCGATACTTTGTATCGGCGATGCTAGCGAGTCCTGTCGAAGATTATCTCGATTGTGCCACTAACGATCGGATTATGCGTTATGCTTTAAAAACGTTGAAAGATCAGCAACAGGTTCAGGAAATTTCACGAAAAGTCATCAGCCAGCTATCCGAATTGGTTAGCGATCTCCCTCCCCAAGTTCGTTATGAGCGCATTATGCGAGCCGTTGAGTTGTTGGATAAATATCAAATAACAAAGGAAGATATTGGTCAATTTGAAGAAGAATTATTACAGTACCCAGTGATTCAAAGGGAAATAGAGGATAAATTAGAAGAAAGGCTTGCTGCGGAGAAAGCAAGAATCGAAGATGAGCATCGAAAAGTATTGAACGAAACAGAACAGTTGCGTAGAAAAAAAGAGTATTTGCTCGTTGAGATGGAAGAAATCGAAAGACAGATAAAAGAAAGGGAAGAAAGACTAAAAAAAGCCGATAAGGCATTGGAATTAAAGATTAAGGAAATGAAAGATAATATTTTCCATACTTTGGTTGATTTACTACCTTTTACGAATTTAGGCTTAAATATCTCTGTGCATAATGAATCAGACGATCGAAATCATTCGCAATGGGTGGTGAAGGATGTTGATGAAACAACAGTTTATTATGAAGATATAAATCATTTAATGGCATCCATTGCAGAAAACCTATGCATGATTGGCATGCAGGAGAATAAAGCATGGTTGACAGCGAAAACGATCATCGGAGCGATTTTGTTTCGTAAACCAGTCGTGGTCAAAGGAGAATTTAGTTTTGAACTGTCACAGGCAATCGGCTGGGCGGTTTCAGGAAATGATCATCTAACGGTTTTTCCAGATATAAAGAATTTTACTAATAAAACGTTGATCAATTGCTTTTCTCATTATACACGGCCTGATTGTGTAAAGTCTCTTCATTTATGCCAAATTGAAAATTCGCCTGCTGAATTGTATTTACAATCGTTTCTCGACCATTGGCGCGTGTCTATTGATGAGTCGTTGCCAGAATTGATTTTGATAAGCATAAAAGAAGAAAGTGAGTTGACCGATTCGTTCATTCAAAAGCTATCGTTTTCGCCTGTGATTAGCGCAAATGAAATGATAACAACTCCTGATATTCGGTTACTAAGAAGGACGCACCGTTTAGTCTTTGGGTCCATCCCTGTACCTTTACTTGTAGAAGCTAAGATATTAAAAGAAAAGTCCAGTGAGTTCAATAATTTTGTGGAAATTGTGCAAGAAGTCATGTCGTTTACGAAACAAAAAGAAGCATTTAAAAAATGGTTTCGGTTATTAGAGGATGAACGGCTCGAGGAAGAAGCTGTGTCTGTATGGGTCACCAAGGTGCTACTGGAGCCGTACATTGCTCGTGAGCACGCAAAAAAGATCTTAGAAGAGTTTGACAGCGAAAATATTTTGATTTAGTAAGGGGGGAGCTCGGGAGATGTTGACAGATGCATGGAGGGATACAATTATACAGTTTAGACAGATAAAACGTCATGCCCTTTCTTTGGTGCACTTTTATGCGTTCGAGGACTATAAAATGAACGCGGTGCATTTTCAGCGGCTTATCCCGCCTTTGCAAAGATTGATAAAGGGATGTTTTTTTGAAGATCTTCGAAACGTTATGAAAGAAGAAGGTCAAACCGAAGCACAGTCATTGCTCGAATTGTTATCTGGTTTAGGGGAAATATTGAAGCTTGCCAATGGATATTATTTGCCGTTGCCCCCGCGCTGTGTCGAACTTCCCGTGTCTAAAAGCTTGGTTGTGCTTAGCAACCCTGAAGGAAAGAGCGACAAATATTACGGATGCGGCAACGGCTATATGGAAGAGGGGAGTCATGTTCCAACGTTGATGATTGACGAATGGATGCCTTCCCCGACTGTAAATGAATTTATCGAAACGCTCAAATTGCAGAACCCAGTAAAACTAAGCGATGAACCAACAGAACTATTTTTGCCTCAAAAACGGCGCAAATGGCACCCATTTCAAATGAATCTTGTATCAAAGTCTGATTGTTATATTGCTAGGTATGCATTAAAAAACAGTCAACCGCTCTACTTTTGGGTTGAGAACATGGGGAGGGGGGATGCGCGTTATTACAAGATACCCGAATATTATTTAGAAACGGCCAAGTATGCCTTAGAGTATAAGGCTCAGGTGAAAACAACGATAAAGTGTGCAAAAATTCGTGAGGATGTTATTTATGTCCGCCTTTTCAAAAAGCTTCCTATGTTTGAACAGAAGATGGCGATGCTTTTTTGTTTTCCCCTTTCTTTTATCAAACTGGTTGAGTGGATTGTGCCTTTGTGGCATTATTCAGATTTTATTTGGATTTTGCGGCGTTTGGGGATTGGTGAGGATTCAATACGATGGGAAGGAGTTGAAATGGAATGATGGAATTTACCATTAACTCTGTTTCTGCGCGGCTGCATCAAAAATTGCGCGAATATATTGAAGCGCAATATCCAATCAGTCATCCCTCTTTGCTGTTAGAGCGTAGAGAGTTATTGGATTCACCAGGGGTTATTTCGAAGGAGCCGTATATTGAGGCCACTCCTGTTTATGAGCTGGGGCCTACCTACGAGCAGATGAATTTGCCTGCTCATTGCAAAGAAGCAATGACTTATTTTTCGGAGTTATTTCCTAGTGTAGGAATTTATAAGAGGCCGTACGTCCATCAGCAGGAGGCGCTTGAATCATTTTTAGTGGACGGACATGATTTAGTTGTAGCGACTGGAACCGGCTCAGGTAAAACGGAATCATTCTTACATCCCATTTTAAACTCATTAATTGATGAAGGATTTAATAGAAGGGAGCAGTTTCAAACACATGCGGTTCGGGCGTTAATACTTTATCCGATGAATGCGCTAGTCAGCGATCAAATCACAAGATTGCGCCAGCTTTTTGGTGATGAGAGAGTGTCCAAGTACTTTCGAGATCATTTTGGTCGTCATCCATTATTCGGTATGTACACATCAAGAACACCTTACCCGGGAGAGCGGACAAAGGAAAAAGACGACTACCAGTTGAAGGAGATTATTGACTATTATTTGGATATTGAAAAGAATCGGCCACAGCTAGCGCTGGAAATGAAAAAAAGAGGAAAATGGATAGCGAAAAATTTAACAAACTTCTGTTCAGGCAAAAGAGGCGACTGGAAATCTCGATATTTGACCTCTCCTGATGACCGGGAATTGTTTACTAGACACGAGATGCAAACGATTCCCCCGGATATTTTGGTAACGAACTATTCCATGCTGGAGTATATGTTGATGCGCCCGATTGAGCGGCCAATTTGGGAGAAAACAAGACAATGGCTTGCAGAAGATGAAGCGAACACATTGATTCTAGTGCTTGATGAGGCGCATATGTACCGAGGAACGAGCGGTGCAGAGGTGGCTCTACTCATTAGAAGGCTGCAGGCAAGATTAGGAATTACACGCGATCGATTGCGCTGCATTCTAACGAGTGCAAGTTTGGGCGCGGAGGATGATGATTCGGCGGCTATTGAATTTGCTGAACAATTAACGGGTAAACTGAAAAAACGTTCGTTTAAGTTGATCAAAGGAGTGAAAGAAAAAAGAAAGCCCGGAAGAATTGGCACGACAGAAGAGGCCTATGCATTCGCCTTGCTAGACAGCGAGCAGTTTACCAATCGCATTCATCAGTACGATACATTGCGGTCGAATCTCCAGGCTGTAGCAAAGCGGCTTGGATGGGGAGATGTCCCACATAATTTAGATGAGCTGCCGTCGTATCTATATAAAAGTTTAGACGGATTTGGACCGCTCGAATTAATTATTGAACAAATAAGCGGAAATGCTAAAAAGTTCAGCGATATTGCCAAGTTGGTATTTCCAAGTGTCGATATGAAAATGGCCCAAAAAGCGACGAGCCATTTATTAATGTTGGCCAATGCAGCTAAAAATAATGAGCGAGTGTTATTGCCGGTAAGGATCCATTTATTCTTTAAAGGTGTATCAGGCATTTATGTCTGCACCAATCCGAAATGTGAGGAAAAAAGAGTAAAAGGAAACGATTCGATTTTAGGAAAAATGTATGATTCTCCGAAATTACAATGTACTTGCAGCAAGGAAGCAAGGGTCTACGAATTGCTTACCCATCGAAAATGTGGAACTGCATTTATTCGAGGGTATATATCGAAAAAGGACGGCAACTACTTATGGGCTGAAAAAGGGAAAGGCATTGTTGGCGAGGAGTTGACAGAGATTCACTTGCTGGTTGAACCGCCCTATGAAAAAATACAAAAAGGAGAACGATCGGTGCGTCCTGTATGGCTCGATATCAGGACGGGATATTTAATGAAGTCGCCGCCGGAAGATCCTGAAGGTTATCTAAAATTGTATTTGCCTCATGATGAGGCAAATAAGAACAAAAAGAAAAAGCAAACAATTACATTCCAACAATGTCCGTGCTGTATGAGAAAAGTGCAGGGAACGATTACGGACTTAAAAACAAAAGGTGAGCAGCCTTTTGCTAATTTAGTTCGCGAGCAATTTTTATTGCAACCTCCTGTAAAGCTGAATAAACAATTGCCTAATGAGGGACGGAAAGTGCTACTGTTTTCTGACGGACGCCAAAAGGCTGCACGTCTTGCCAGGGATATTCCCCATGAAGTAGAGCTCGACTCTTTTAGACAGTCCATTTTATTGGCGGCTCAAAAATTAATTGATCAAGATATTGAACCGAAACTGAGCGGCGCTTTATATTGTTCGTTGTTGCAAGTGATTGATGAGCATAAATTATACTTTTTTGAAGGACAGGATCGAAAATCGTTGGCCTATCATGTTCAAATTTTACACGAGGATTTTGATGGCGACTATGAGGAGCTGATTGAAAACGGCGACATTGAACTGCTGCCTCGTTTCAAAACAGAACTTCTTCGCCAGCTTTGCCATCCACTCTACTCGGTTTATACAACGGCCACAGGCTACGTAGAGCCTGTTAAAAGAGAAATGGCAAGAGTAGAAAGAAAGCTAAAAGAGATATTGTCGAAGGAAGACATTTATGTACTGACTATGCTGTTCATTCAAGAAATGCTGGATAGAGTGGCCATAGATTCAACCATTCATTTCTATGAGAGGCTGAAGATTAGAGGGTTCGGGGGCGATGATTGGGGAGTTGAGAAAGGTTATATACCGAAAAACTTAGAGAATATCATTCATCTTTATGTTCAAAGTGAGGAGCATAAGAAGGAAATTGTCGATGCATTGTTTAAATTGTGTACAGAGTCGGAAGGGAGATATTATTTATCTCCTAGAAAATTAAAACTGATTCCCGGCATTTATACAACTTGGTATAAATGCAATGATTGCAAAGAAATGAATATCGTTGCAGCAAAAAACAAATGTGTGAATTGTTTATCGGAAAATATCGAGATATTAAACGTGAACAGTAAACGGTTGGATTCAGAAAAAGGATTTTGGCGTTCACCTATACAAAAAATATTGACAAACCATGAGAAAATTTCGAACATCACCGTTGAAGAGCATACCGCTCAACTGTCGCAAAAGGATGCGAAAATAGCGATCGCAACAACAGAAGAGTACGAATTGCGGTTCCAAGATATCATATTAGATGTTTTGGAAGGACCTGTCGATATTTTAAGCTGTACAACCACAATGGAAGTCGGCGTCGACATCGGTTCACTGACTGCCGTTGGACTACGAAATGTTCCGCCACAACGGGAGAACTACCAGCAGCGTGCGGGACGTGCTGGACGGAGGGGAACGGCTTTATCGACCGTAGTTACTTATGCCCAGGGAGGGCCGCACGATTATTATTATTTTCAACAGCCTGAAAAAATGATCAGCGGTTCGGCTCGCAAACCCATTGTTTATATTGATAATAAAAAAATCACCAAAAGGCATTTGAACGCATTTCTCATTCAAACGTATTTTCATGAAAACGTTTCTACAAGTGCCGTTGCGTCAAGCATTCTCAGCAGTTCGTTAGGTGATACAAAATCATTTTTTGAAGGTACTCCGCCTTTTAATTATGAGCAGTTTAAAAAATGGCTGAATGACAATATCGCCTGTCGTTTTCGCGACTATCCGGTGATTTTTGACTTGATTCCGGATGAGGTTGTTTCGACAGAAGGAATATTAGGCGGGGATATGGTAGAGCGAAAATGGTATATTGTTAAGGAAGCATGTAATGAGCTAGTAAGCGAGTTGGAACGGAATTATGAGAAAGTCAAACATACAATACAACCCATCGATGGTGACGATATAGCGGAAGTAAATCCGAACGATAAATTTCTCGATTTTTTGTTCAATCACGGCTTGCTTCCAACCTATGCATTTCCACAAGATTTATGCAGTTTTTACATCGAAGGGAAGGATGAAAGAACGGGGAGAATAATCGTTAAACAACGACCGCAATTGGAGATAAACAGAGCGTTGAGCGAGTATGCGCCAGGAAGACAAATTGTTGTTGATAAGAAAACATATCGAATAGGGGGAATTTATGTACCTAATCCACACGATCCGTTAAAACCGGCTAAAGATTTGTTGCTTGACAGTTTGCCGGTTATCACCTATTGTGAATCGTGCTTATTTGTTTCTTTGGATCCAATCCAAACGAAAAAATGTTCAGTGTGTGGTGGTGAGTTGAAAAACAGTCCGTTGTTGCGACCAACGGGGTTTTCGCCTGAGAAAGGGATGGAGGTGAAGGAAGGAGATAGGGAGCAGGAATTCACCTATGCAGTTCCTCCTCAGTTACCTATTCCTGTGTCTGGCGAAAAACTAAGTTTGAAGGCTTATTCAGGTTCAGAACGGCTTCAATATGCTAATGAGATGAACAAACAGCTTATCGTCATGAATAAGGGGACGGATCGACAGGAAGGATTCGAAATCTGCACGGACTGTGGGGCTATTTGGCCAGCAGGGGAGAGTGAACATAAATTGGCCCATGATGTACCTTACAGGTTGAAAACACATCTTGGTCAAAGGGATAGCCGCTGTAGAGGAAGTATTATGAAAGTGTTTCTTGGAAATATATTTAACTCTGATTTATTACTATTGCGGATGAGTTTTGATGAAAAAGTCGATTTTCACCCGAATCATCAATGGGTTCATGACGGTTTGAAGACGATTGGCGAGGCGCTCGTATTGGCTGCAAGCCGGGTATTGGACATCGATTATAATGAATTGCTGTCAGGATATCGCATTCTTCCATTAGAAACAAAAAGTCCACAACATCTGTATCAAGCCGATGTTTATCTGTTTGATACTTTATCCGGGGGAGCTGGGTATTCACACATTGCAGGGGAAATGCTCCCTGATATTATTAAAATGGCAAGGGAAATTTTGCATGAATGCGAAAACCATTGCGAGACATCTTGCTATAAATGCTTAAGACATTACTCCAATCAATTTTATCATCATCAGTTAAATCGTTTTGTCGCCTTAGAGTTGCTTGATTATATCGTTAAAGGTGAATTGAAGGCATTAACATTAACGGAACAACAAAAAGTGTTAGCCCCTATTAAGCGCATGTTAGAAATACACAATGAAAAATTCGAGGAATTCGAAGAAGGAGGACAATATCTCATTAAAGTCAAATCGAAAGGGAATCGCTTAATTGGCGCAAAAAATAATATAGAAAGGATGTTGGTATGCGCATACAGCCATCCTGCTATTGCGTATGTTTCGGCTTATGAAGTTTTGCATGATTTGCCCAATGTATATTTAAATGTTGTAGAACGCAAACAACAGTTGCTCGTTTGAGGATGGTTAGAATCAATGCTAGCCGCTCAAAAAGAGGAATGGATTTATTTAGGATATACTCAACTCACGCAATGTCATCTTGCATCGAAAGCGCCGTCATCGGTACAATGAAGTCGGCAACCATTGGCAAAGGAGACGCGCGATGAAAATCGGCTATCGGACGTTGAAAACGGCGGTCGGTACGGCGCTGGCGATCGCCATCGCTCAGTTGGTCGGCCTTCACAACTTCGCTTCTGCCGGCATTATCGTCATTTTGTGCGTTCAAGTGACGAAAAAGCGGTCGCTGGAGACCGCGCGGGCCCGTTTGGCGGCGTGTGTTGTCGCGATCGGGTTTGCGGCGTTGTTTTTTGCCGTCTTCGGCTACCATCCGTGGACGATCGGGCTGCTGCTGTTAGTGTTTATTCCGGTGACGGTTCGGCTGAAAGTCAACGAAGGCATTGCGACCAGTTCGGTGATCATTTTGCATTTGTATGCGGCCAAGGAGATCACATGGGAATGGGTCGTCAATGAGCTGCTGCTGGTCGCTGTCGGCATCGGGGTGGCGCTCATCGTCAACATGTACATGCCGAGCGCCGAGAAGCAGCTCAAAGAGTACCAGCACATTGTCGAGGATTTGTTTCGCATCATTTTAAAAGAAATCGTGCGCTATTTGCGCACGAATGAGCTCGATTGGGACGGGAAGGAGCTGCCGCTTGCCGCGGAGATGCTTGAGCGGGCGAAAACGCTCGCGATGCGCCACGCCGACAACCAGCTATGGCGGAACGAAGACGAGTACGTCCGCTACTTCCGGATGCGCGAGCGGCAGCTGGAAATCATCGAGCATATGCTTCCGCTGGTGACGTCGCTGACGTACACGGTTGAGCAGCGGATGATGATCGCTGATTTTATCGACGAACTAAGCGATGCCATTCACCCGGGAAATACAGCTGCTCGGTTTTTGCGGCGTCTTTCGGCGATGCGCGAGGAATTTAAGGAAATGCCGCTGCCAACGACCCGCGAACAGTTTGAGGAGCGGGCGGCGCTGTTTCATTTGGTGCGCGAATTGGAGCGATATTTGCTGATTAAAAGCGAGTTCCGTCCGAAAAATGAACCGGAAAAACGGCGGTGGCCGTCGCTTGGTTGACCGAAAGGCGGCGCATACGCCCGCTTTTGTTGGCACACACTAAAGCCAAACGCCGCAAAGGGTGACTGATATGCGTAGATCGTTGCTGGTAGGTTTGTTGCTTGCTGTGCTGGTGGGGACGCCGTTTCGGACGGGGGCGGAGACGAAGCCGCTTGTGATCGTGAACAAAGCGATCAACAAACTTGCGCTCGTCCGCGACGGCCGGATTGAGGCCGTTTATCCGGTGGCGACGGGGGTGAATGCTGAACTGACGCCGGAAGGGCTGTTTACCGTCACGGTGAAGGCGGAAAACCCGTATTATCGGAAAAAAGGCATCCCGGGCGGAGCGCCGAACAATCCGCTTGGCACGAGATGGATCGGCTTTAACGCGCGCGGGACGGACGGGCGCATTTACGGCGTTCATGGAACAAACAACCCGGCCTCGATTGGCAGCTACGTTTCGCAAGGGTGCGTGCGCATGCACAACCGCGATGTCGAGCATTTGTACGAACGAGTGCCGATCGGCGCCCGCGTGCTCATTCTCCGCAGCCATGAGCCGTTTTCTGCCATTGCAAAACGATACGGAGCGGTTCGATGAACACCGCAAGCTCCCTTGCTTTGGAGCTTGCGGTGTTTGACGTCTAGGCGCAAAGAGTGCTCCCGCCGGAAAAGGCTGGGGCGTTTCCGTTTCTTTTCGTTCCGAAGGCGGCTTTCATCGGCGCCACGAAACACCTGCGCCCTAGCTGTTTCAACAGGTAGTGATGAAGCTAAAACCACATGCTGATGCCGGCAAGGAGCGTCGTCAGCAGCATGCAAGCGAGCATCAAATAGACAATAAATTTTTGCGTTTTGCGCGACAACGGTCCGTCCTCCTTCCGTCCGCTGTTCTACGTTTATTGTAACGGCAAACGGCAGGGCGGACAAGAAAAAACAAAAAGCAGGATTTTTCGCCGAAACGGCGAATAGTAAGACGTTGGCCTGATCATTTTGCCGCAAAGGGGATGACGACCATGCGTGTGAAAAAAGTCGATCATATCGGCATCGCTGTCCGTTCGATTGAGAAAGCGCTTCCGTTTTATACGGAGGTGCTCGGCCTGCCGTTTCTCGGCATCGAGGAAGTCGAGTCGGAGCAGGTGAAAGTGGCGTTTTTGCAGGCCGGAGAGGCGAAACTGGAGTTGCTCGAGCCGCTGTCGCCAGAGAGCGCGGTGGCGACATTTATCGAAAAGCGCGGTGAAGGGATCCATCACGTGGCGCTTGGCGTCGAGGACATCACCGAGCGCATCCGCGAGCTGAAGGAGCACGGCATCCGCATGATTCAAGAAACGCCGAAACGCGGCGCCGGCGGGGCGCTCGTCGCCTTCATGCATCCAAAATCGACCGGCGGTGTGTTGTATGAACTTTGCGAGCGAACGAACCAAACGGAGGGACACCAATGAGCGACATGTATGACAAAATCAACGAACTGTATGACCGCCGCCGCGAGATTGAACTGGGCGGCGGCGACGCGAAAATCGAACAGCAGCACGCGAAAGGGAAGCTGACCGCGCGCGAGCGGATTGACTTGCTTTTGGACGAAGGAACGTTTGTCGAACTCAATCCGTTCATCGAGCACCGTTGCACCGATTTTGGCCTCGGAGAAAAAAAGGGGCTGGGCGATGGGGTCGTCACCGGCTACGGGAAAATCAACGGCCGCATGGTGTTTGTCTTTTCGCAAGATTTCACCGTCTTCGGCGGGGCGCTTGGGGAAATGCACGCGAAAAAAATTGCCAACATCATGGATTTGGCGGCAAAAACAGGGGCGCCGGTCATCGGCTTGAACGATTCGGGCGGCGCCCGCATTCAAGAAGGGGTCTTGTCGCTGGACGGGTACGGGCACATTTTTTACCGCAACGCCATTTACTCCGGGGTCATCCCGCAAATTTCCGTCATCATGGGGCCGTGCGCCGGCGGGGCCGTCTATTCGCCGGCCATCACCGATTTTGTGTTCATGGTGGAAAAAACGAGCCAAATGTTCATCACTGGCCCGAAAGTGATTGAAGCGGTGACCGGGGAGAAAATCAGCGCCGAAGATTTAGGCGGCGCCCGCGTGCACAACACGATCAGCGGCAACGCCCACTTTGCGGCGGCGAATGAAGAGGAGGCGCTCGCCGAAGTGCGGCGGCTGCTTGGCTATTTGCCGTCAAACAATCACGAAAAGCCGCCGTTTGGCCCGATTCCGGACGGAGACGACTACCGGCCCGACTTGGCCGACGTCGTGCCGATTGACGCCGTCCGCCCGTACGATGTGCGCCACGTGATCGCCCATGTCGTTGATGACGGATCGTTTATGGAAGTGCAAAAAGATTTTGCGAAAAACATCGTGATCGGCTTTGCCCGCATTAAAGGCGAAGTGGTGGGGCTTGTGTGCAACCAGCCGAAATTTATGGCTGGCGGCCTTGACATCGATTCGTCCGACAAGGCGGCGCGCTTCATCCGTTTTTGCGATTCGTTCAACATCCCGATCATTACGTTTGAGGACGTCACCGGCTTTTTCCCGGGCGTCAAGCAGGAGCACGGCGGCATCATCCGCCATGGGGCGAAAATTTTGTACGCCTACTCGGAAGCGACGGTGCCGAAAATCACCGTCATTTTGCGGAAAGCGTACGGCGGTGCCTACGTCGCTTTAAACAGCAAATCGATCGGCGCCGATGTCGTCTATGCGTGGCCGAACGCCGAAGTGGCCGTCATGGGGCCGCAAGGGGCGGCGAACATCATTTTCGCGAGCGAAATTGAAAACAGCCCGAATCCGGAAGAAACGCGGGCGCAAAAAATTGCCGAATACCGCGAGAAATTCGCCAACCCGTACGTCGCCGCCAAATACGGGATGATCGATGACGTCATCGACCCGCGCGACACGAGAATCAAGCTCATCCAAGCGCTCGAGATGCTTCGCCATAAGCATGAAGAGCGGCCGAAGAAAAAGCATGGCAACATTCCGCTGTAAAAACGGGGTCAAACGGCCCCGTTTTGTCGGTTGGCCTCTATTTTGGCAAACCGATTCGCGTTCATCAAGCTTTTTCCGCTGCCTGTCTGTCAGCGTTGAAACTTGCGCTAGAACTTTTCCAACGCGTCTGTCAGCGCCTTGCCTGCCGATCGTTCCGCTGTCCGGTTGGCGTTGAGTGGAAACTTTCGGTATACTTGAGGTGGAATACATAAACAGGAGGAAGAAAGTTTATGGTCAATGAACAGCGTCTTGTCGACGAGTTTTTGGAGCTCGTGCAAATCGATTCAGAAACGAAGCATGAAGGTGAGATCGCCCAGGTGCTGAAACAAAAGTTTGCAGCGCTTGGCCTTGAGGTGATCGAAGACGATGCCGCCGCGAAAACAGGGCATGGCGCCGGCAACTTGATTTGCACGCTGGCGGCCACGAAAGACGGGGTCGACCCGATTTACTTCACCTCCCATATGGATACGGTCGTGCCCGGCAAAGGGGTAAAACCGTCGATTCGCGATGGCTATGTCGTCACCGACGGAACGACGATTTTAGGCGCCGATGACAAAGCCGGCTTGGCGGCGATGTTGGAGGCGATTCGGGTGTTGAAAGAGCAGCACATCCCCCACGGCTTGATTCAATTCGTCATCACGGTCGGGGAAGAGTCGGGGCTCGTCGGGGCGAAGGCGCTCAATCCATCGCTGCTCAAAGCGAAATACGGCTATGCGTTGGACAGCGACGGCAAAGTCGGCAACATCGTCGTCGCCGCGCCGACGCAGGCGAAGCTGAAAGTCGTCGTGCACGGCAAAACCGCCCATGCCGGTGTGGCTCCCGAGCGCGGGGTGTCCGCCATTACGATCGCAGCCAAAGCGATCGCGAAAATGCCGCTCGGCCGCATCGATGAGGAGACGACGGCGAACATCGGCCGCTTTGAGGGCGGCACGCAAACGAACATCGTCTGCGATCGCGTCGATATTTTAGCGGAAGCCCGCTCGCTCGTCCCAGAAAAAATGGAAGCCCAAGTGGCAAAGATGAAAGAGGCGTTTGAAACGGTTGCTGCGGAAATGGGCGGCCGCGCCGAGGTCGAGGTCGACGTGATGTACCCGGGCTTCAAATTCAGCGACGGCGATCATGTCGTCGAGGTCGCCAAACGGGCGGCGGCGAACATCGGCCGGCCGTGCGAGCTGCAGCGAAGCGGCGGCGGCAGCGACGCCAACGTCATTGCCGGCTTCGGCATTCCGACCGTCAACCTTGCTGTCGGCTATGAAGAAATCCATACGACGAACGAGCGGATGCCGATTGAGGAGTTGGTCAAACTGACGGAAATGGTCGTCGCCATCATCAAAGAAGTCGCCAATGCCGAGTGAGCATCCCGAAGACGGATGCCCTTTTTTTCTTTGGGTGCCGAAATCCGCTGAACATTCAGCTGGAATCGGCCGATAAAAAAAGCAGACACGATGTCAATCATTGAGAGAGGTGGCGGGGGAATGGACAAATATGTGGTCTTTCGCGTCGAGCGGGAACAGTACGCCGTTTCGATCGCGTATGTCGTCTCCATTGAAAAAATGACGGCGCCGACCGCGGTGCCGCATATGCCGGACTATATGGCGGGTGTCGTGCGCATCCGCGGCGAGCTCGTGCCGGTGCTTGATATGCGCAAGCTCCTGTACGGCCGGGCCATCGAAGAAACGGACCAGACGCGCCTTGTCGTCGCGGCGGTTGATGGTTTGTCAGTGGCGCTGATCGTCGATGAGGCGAAGGAAATCGCTGATATTGAGCCTGAGGCGATTCAGCCGCTTCAACTGATGTCCGCGGAACGGACGCCGTATCTTGTCGGGATGGCAACGCTTCCGGATCGATTGTTGACGGTGCTCGATCCGCGCGTGTTGTTCAACCATTTGGAAGAAGCGGAAGAGATCCGAGAACAAATCGCTGCTGTTCAATCGGATGAAGTGGTATAGAAGGTTGGTGAAAAACCGCTAATTTCCTTCACCAATGAGGGCAGGACCGCTGCAACAAAGTTTTTCTCGTTGAAAAATGAGATGGCAACGCCGCATCTACGAGTCAATCACCGGTCTCATAGGTGTTTGCCTATACCGTTTTGTTTTCCGCGCATATCCTAACCATGGAAACGAACTTCACCCGATGAAGAGGAGGCGCATTCCATGGTTCGACCGTTCGGCCCGTATATGGACGGCTTTTATCCGCCGTACTATGGCGGCTACGGCCACTATCCGTATGGCTACCACCATCATCATTGGCACGGGGGATATGACGGCTACCCCCATTTCCCATACGGGATGCCTTATGGCCATTACCCGTTTTCGCCGTATGGGTTCCCGCATTACGGGGGGTATTGAGCACGAGGGGCATTCAGCCCCTCCCTCGATGAGAGGGAAGGGGGTAGCCCGGATTAGCGAGCAAACAAACGTCCATGGCCGGCCAGTTCATCCGTTGATGTTGGGCGGTCTTTTTGAGATTCCATAGGACGGTGTAGAGCCGTTCTGCCAATGTCCGCGGGCGGCGTTTCCCAAACAGCCCCGATTGCATGCGGGGCAAGGCTGCTCTTTCTGATTGGCTGGGTGCAATGCGATTGGATTTTTAGCAACTTCCGCGCTTTCGCCCCCATTCTCACGGCTGATCAGCCTTTTTGCGCGCGCATCCATAAATCGATTTAGAAAACTTGCAGCCGATCCGTAAACTATGATATGTTCTTTGATGAACAATCAAAACAGAAAGGGACGTTGAAAGATGGCAAAACAGCAAATCGGCGTCATCGGACTGGCGGTCATGGGGAAAAACTTGGCGCTCAACATCGAAAGCAAAGGCTATTCGGTGGCGGTCTACAACCGTTCGCGCGAAAAAACGGATGAGTTTTTGCAAGAAGCGAAAGGAACAAACATTGTCGGTACATACAGCATCGAAGAATTCGTCAATGCCTTGGAAAAACCGCGGAAAATTTTGCTGATGGTGAAAGCGGGAGCGCCGACGGACACGACGATCGAACAGCTGAAGCCGCATCTGGAAAAAGGCGATATTTTAATCGACGGCGGCAACACGTATTTTAAGGATACGCAGCGCCGCAACAAAGAGCTCGCTGAACTCGGCATTCACTTTATCGGCACGGGTGTGTCCGGCGGTGAGGAAGGGGCGCTGAAAGGCCCGTCGATCATGCCAGGGGGACAAAAAGAAGCGCATGAGCTCGTGCGCCCGATTTTTGAAGCCATCGCCGCCAAAGTTGACGGCGAGCCGTGCACGACGTACATCGGCCCGGACGGCGCCGGCCATTACGTGAAAATGGTGCATAACGGCATCGAATACGGCGACATGCAGCTGATCGCCGAAGCGTACTTCCTGCTCAAACATGTGCTCGGCATGGACGCCGCTGAGCTGCACGAAGTGTTCGCTGACTGGAACAAAGGCGAATTGAACAGCTACTTAATCGAAATCACCGCTGACATTTTCACAAAAATCGATGAGGAGACGGGCAAGCCGTTGGTTGATGTCATTTTGGACAAAGCCGGGCAAAAAGGAACGGGCAAATGGACGAGCCAAAACGCGCTCGATTTAGGCGTGCCGCTGCCGATCATCACCGAGTCGGTATTTTCCCGCTTCATCTCGGCGATGAAAGACGAGCGCGTCAAAGCAAGCAAAGTGCTGGCAGGCCCGGCGGTGAAGCCGTTTGAAGGCGACCGCGCCCACTTCATCGAAGCGGTGCGCCGCGCGCTTTATATGAGCAAAATTTGCTCGTACGCCCAAGGGTTTGCGCAAATGAAGGCGGCGTCTGAGGAATACAACTGGAACTTGCGCTACGGCGACATCGCCATGATTTTCCGCGGCGGCTGCATCATCCGCGCGCAATTTTTGCAAAAAATTAAAGAGGCGTACGACCGCGATCCGGCGCTGCCGAACTTGCTCTTGGATCCGTACTTCAAAAATATCGTCGAAAGCTATCAAGACGCGCTCCGCGAAATCGTCGCCACCGCGGCGATGCGCGGCATTCCGGCGCCAGGATTCGCCAGCGCCCTCGCCTACTATGACAGCTACCGCACGGCGGTGCTCCCGGCCAATTTAATTCAAGCGCAGCGCGACTACTTCGGCGCCCACACGTACGAACGCGTTGATAAGGAAGGCGTTTTCCATACAGAATGGCTGAAGTAAGCAAAAAACCCTTAGAGCCGCATGAGGTTCTAAGGGTTTTTTGCGCTTGGTGAAACTTCGTCAACCGTTGCCATCGCATGGAAGTCGCCCGACATGATCGCCCGACGGACCTTTCTGTTCACGCTGGGCATCTGATTACGCGCGGCGATAAATGGCATCGCCGACAATAATCGTGATTAAAGAGATCAGCATCGTCAATTTGACCGCTTTGTAGTCTAAAAAGCGCAGCACTTGTTCTTCAAACATGTAGATGAAAAAGAATATGACCATCAGCACGGCGAGAAATAAGATAAATCGTTTTTTTCGATTCATGAACATAGATTCTCCTTCTATCAGAATGTATCCAATACATTGCCTGTCGTTTTGATCATATCATCAGAAATGTATACTCGCTTCAGATTTGTTCGCTTACTGTCGCTATAAACAAAATGATACGCATCGTATATATACTGATCATAATATTCACTGTAATAGCGTATGATTTTCACTGTTGTCCAGTATGGTTTTAGATTAATATATTCCCCTGCTAATGTACAAATCGAAGCAATAGTTGTTGCTGCTCCAGGGCCAAAGGTATACCCAGCTGCTGTAGCGATAGCAGTTAATCCTGTCTTTAATACACTGCTTACAAATTTAGCTGTATCGTTGTCAAAAGCATAATATCTAGTTCCAATCACAGTTCCATCGCCTGGATTAGGGATCACTTGGGGGATCACTAGGTTGTTATTTGAGGCGAAAAATGGTGAAGAATGTAGTAACTCTGAATCAATCATTTGCTCTGCGATCCTTATTTTCTCTGATGTACCCATGTTGTTTACGGAATCAATAATTATTTCAACTCCATTATATGTAATTTGATATGCATTGCTTTTTCTGGTCAAGCTATCCCTATTCTCTCGTGTTTCTGCCTCTGCTATCGAAAAACCAAATGACATAATGAGGAAACTGATAACAAGAACAGAAGATAATAGTTTCTTCATAATAAAAACCTCCTTCACGAATGATCTATCAATTGACCTTCTTATTCCTTTCAGTCAACAAAAGAAGATTCTTCTTACAAAAAAGGTTGTTGGACAAATTCCCAATTAGTTTAACGATATTACATGTCCATTACAGGTTATGGTGATGAACTAATATCATCAAACAAATACCTCCTTATCCTAATGAATATATTTATAGGCTCTTCACCAAAAGTTATACTTGATTTTTCCATCACACATCTTACTTATGCATTCACGAAAGAACAGAAAACAAATCATTTTTTTGCATACACCTATTCAGAGAAGTGCACCGTCTGTCAAGTACACATTGTGGCTAAGAACCATTTATAACTAATTTTACCGAAAATTTTTCAAAAAACAAGAGCCTTTATTCCCATTTTTCAACCTGTAGATAGGCAAATTCGATACATTGGCAACCAAAAAAAGAGACATGAACCGGACTTCACGGGTGGAATTGATGTCCACCGCCTGTCGACAAGGTCCATGCCTCATGGATCGATGAGCCGATGATCAAGGAAAAGGACAGCCTGATCCTTTCCTCCCCGGCCTTCTAGGAGACTGGTGATTTAGTGTAAAATGCTACTGATCCCACCTGTTTCTCAATTAGAGAAACCTTGCAGAATCTGCTTTCTTTTCTGATTGAAAATGCCGACGATTGGTGTTTGACATCGTTTTTTCACCAGCTTTCTAGAAGGATGGTGATTTCGTGCAAAATACTGCTAATTCCATCTGTTTCTCAATTAGAGAAATCTAGAAGAATCAGCTTTCTTTTCTGAATGAAAATATCGCCGATTCGTGTGTAACAGCGGTTTTTCACCGCCCCTCTAGGGGGGCGGTGATTTACTAGCGCAACCGCTTCCCAGAATCGTTTCTGAAGTAGAAAAACAGCTTGTATCAGCTTCTATGTTATCGATCAAGGCAAACATCGATTTTCCCCAGCCTTCGAGGAGGCTGGGGATGAAACCGTGCATACCGCTTCCTAGCATTATTTCTCAAATAGAAAAACCTTGCAACACTGCACACATTGATTCATCGATCAACGGAAACCGCTGTTTTTCCCAGCCTTCTAGGTGCTACATTCTGCCCGAGACCCGTTCTAAGCTCATAGCGCCTCACGAAGCAGCTGTTTGTCATAACGTACAGCCAACATGCCAAACAGCGAATAGCAGACCGTGTAAATCGCCATCACCGTCAACATCGGTGTCCACAGTTCGGTGCCGAAAAAGAACCAGCCGGAACGGACGGCAAAGTAGCTGTGAGACAATCCAAGAAGCAACGGAACCCCAAAGTAGAACAGCTGTTTCTGTCGGATGCCCGTGAAAAAGTCGTTTTCGGTGAATCCGAGTTTGCGTAAAATGGTGTAATTCGGCCGCTCTTCTTCGCCGGCGCCCATTTGCTTAAAATAAAGAATACAGCCGGAGGTGACCAAAAAGGCGAGCCCTAAAAAGGTGACAACAAACATGATCAATCCGAATGTCTGTTTTTGATAGCGGCTCATGATCAGGCGCGAATCGGCGATGGAGGAAAACTCCATGCGTTGAAACAGCTGATCAGCCCGCTCGATATTTGTTTCGTCAGTCAGGTGAATTCCGATATGCACCTTTTTCATTTGTGGATCGGTTTCTTTTTGCAAACGAGCAAACATCGTTTGATCGACGACGACGGTGGGCATGCCGTGCGTGAAATGGTAGTTGACGTAATAGTCTTTTTTCATCCCAAGGTAATGAAGCGGGACCATGCGGCCGTTTGCTTCTAAGCGAATCATTCCCGTTTCTTTAAACGGCAAGAATTGGCGGAGGATGTCCTGATATCCCGTCAGCACTGCTTCCCCGGGCTTGACATCGATGCGGCCTGTACTTGTGTCGCTGATCACCGATAGCGTAGCGGCGGACGGCTGAAACTGGAGCCGGCTTTGATCAGCGATGTCTAAAATCATTGAAATATCAGTCGGTGTTTCAATGACATCGATCATCGTTTCCCGATAGCGAATATCATGAGATCGCAGCGCCGCCGTAAAACGGGCGGCATCTTTTTTGTCCGTGAACGCAAAGTCGGCGGCAACGTAGTTTTGCGCGGCCTGTTCGGCGGAATAGTAGGAAATATAGCTTAACGAAATCAACCCGATCGCGATGGCCGACACGGTCGTGATGATGGTGAGCAGCAAAGCATTTGATTTGATGCGAAACATAAGCGATGACATGGAAAGCACGTCGTCGATCGACAAATAACCGCCTTTCCGCTTTCGCCATAGGTGGAAGAGAAAGCTGATCGTTCCTTTAAAAAACAAGTAGGTGCCGATGATGACCGCGCCTAAAATGAACGCCATGGCCATGAATAAGCCTTGAACGCTCTTCCAGTCGCTGCTAAACAATTTCATCGATATCCCATAGCCGCTGCCGATGAGGACGATCCCCGCCATTCCCACGACCATGTTCCATACGGATACATGTTTTGCTTCGGTTGTCGATGTCGTTCGGAACAAGGAGACAATCGTCTGTTTTTTGAGAAACAAGCGGTTCATCCCCATCATGAACACATTGATCACACTAAACACAATCAACGTTTGCACCAATGCTCGGCCCGAAAAAGAAAGAGACGCCTTGACTGGAATATCGATGATTTTAAACAAAATCATCATCAACAGCTTGGAAGCGGCAAATCCCATCGATATGCCGATGATTAGCGTGCCGTAATAAAGGATGGCGTTTTCGGCCGCCAGCATCAAAAAGATGTTTCGTTTCGTCATGCCGATCAACTGCAAAAGAGCGATCTCATGGCCGCGCCGTTGGATAAACAAGGTATTGGCGTACAAAAGAAAGATGGCCACAATCACAATAAGAAGCACCGCGCCCGTGCGGACGGCCGCCGCCCCTTTCACTCCCCCTTTGATGGCATCAAGGGCTGGGTCGTACTGCAATGTCACGAACGCGAAATACAAGGCGGAAGCAAACATCAAAGCAAATACGTACAAATAATAATGTTGAATGTTTTGTTTCAAGTTGCGGAAAACGAGTTGCTTCATGCTCATGACCGAACACCACCTAGCACGCCTTGTGTTTGCATAATGGCTTGGAAAAACTGCTGCTGCGTTTCGGTTCCTTTATACAGTTGCGTATACAATTGTCCGTCTTTGATAAAAACGACACGGCTCGAGAAACTGGCCGCGACCGGATCATGGGTGACCATGATGATCGTCGTCTTCCGTTGTTGATTCAGTTTTCGCAGCTTGTGCAATAAATCGGAAGCCGATTTCGAATCGAGTGCGCCGGTCGGCTCATCGGCAAAAATGATGCTCGGCTCATGGATGAACGCCCGCGCCGCGGCCGCGCGCTGTTTTTGCCCCCCAGAAATTTCGCTTGGATAGTGGTTTTGGATATCAATAATGCCAAGTTCAGACGCCAATTCGGCAAATTTCTTTTCCGCTTCTCGCTTGGGCGTTTTCGTAATCGATAAAGGCAAAAGGACATTTTCCTTCACCGTCAGCGTGTCAAGCAAATGATACTCTTGAAAAATGAATCCGACATGGCGCTTGCGAAATTCCGCCAGCTCCCGGTCTTTCATGGCGACGATGTTGTTTCCTTCGATGAAAATCGCGCCCTCGCTCACCCGATCGATGGAGGAAAGAACGTTGAGCAGTGTCGTCTTCCCTGATCCCGACGGGCCCATGATCGCGAGAAACTCTCCTTTCTCCACGCGCAAATCAATGCCTTTGAGCACTTCTTGTTGATTTTTCTTTGTTCCGTAAATTTTGCGGATGTTGGTTGCTTCGAGTATCATCATTTCTGTTTTCCTCCTTCGTTTCTATCATAAACAAAACGGTTCTTTTTCTCCTTTGTTTGCTCGAACAAAACAAGACAGCATGTGACAGTTTTGTCACATGCCGTGCATTCGGATCAGGTCGTTTTCTTGGGGAAATACGATCGTAAAGACCGTCCCGCGCCCCGGTGAAGATTCGACGTGAAAGTCAAGCAGAAGCGGTTGGGCGGCTTTTTTCGCCAAATACAGCCCCATCCCCGTCGCCGTTTCGTTTTGGTGTTCGGCGGTGGAGGTGAAGCCCTTGTCAAAAATGCGCGGCAAGTCCTTCGGATCAATGCCGCGGCCGAAATCTTGAATCTGCAAGTGGATATGGCCGTTTTCTAGAAAACTTTTCACGATAATGTCGCAAGACTCGCTATATTTCACCGCGTTCGTCACGATTTGCCGGATGATAAACGAAAGCCATTTGGCATCGCTGAGCACCGAGCGGACGTTCAATTGCAGATCAAAGCCGATGCCTTTTTGCATGCACCATGGCTGCAACGGTTTGATTTCATTGATGAGAAGCGGCTTGAGCTCGACGTGTTCGATGTATAAATCGTTTTCCATGTGAGGGAGCCGCCGCTGATGGAGCTGCTGATCGAGCAGCAAATGAATGCGCAGCCATTCGTATAGGAGCGATGATTTGGCGTTTTCCTCCTCGACTCGTTCGATCATGAGCCGCATGGCCGTCAGCGGCGTTTTCATTTCGTGAATCCATGTCAGCAGTTCGTCTCTCTCTTGTTCCAACGCTGTTCGCCAGACGGCCAGTTCCTGTTTCCATTGATCCATTTGGCTGGCCAGGGCGCGCTCAACGATGCGTTCAAACGGACTGGCCGCCTGCAGGCTGGAAGCGGGGTCCAAGGCAAGATGGCACGTTTGCAGCCGCTGATAAAATGCTGTTTCCTTTTTCCACCGGATGATGACAAAGACGGCAAAGAGGATAGATGTTAAAAAGACGATATAAAGAGCGGAGGAAAAGGGAATCGTCGGATCAAGATAAGCGACAAACAGAATGAACAGCTCGAGGAACAAAAAGAAGGCAAGCCAGCTTTTTCGTTCCATCAAGTAGTCTTTGATCATGAGCCGATCCCCTCTTCCTTTGCCATATACCCTTGTCCCACTTTCGTTTCGATGAAACGGCCCAAGCCCAGTTCGTCAAGCTTTTTCCGCAGCCGATTGACATTGACGGTCAGCGTGTTGTCGCTGATAAACCGTTCGTCCTCCCACAGCTGTTCGATCAGTTCTGTCCGCGTTACAATCGTGTTTTTCTTGTTCAACAGATGTTTTAAAATCAACAGTTCGTTTTTCGTCAGCTCCACCGTTCCTTGTTCATTGGTGACCGTGCTTTTGGCATAGTCGATGGTGGCGCCGCACCACGTTTGCAGGTGGATGGGGCCTGCATTGTAATCGTACACGCGCCGGAGCAGCGCCTGGATTTTCGCGATCAGCACGTCAAAATGAAACGGCTTTTGGATGTAATCATCCGCGCCAAGCTGCATGGACATGACCATGTCGGTCGGATGGTCGCGCGACGATAAAAACAAGATCGGGACGTTCGAATGCGCGCGGATTTGGCGGCACCAGTGAAATCCATCAAATTTCGGCAGCTGGATGTCAATGATGACAAGGTGTGGCTGGCAGTGCGAAAATTCTTCCATCACCCGGCTGAAATCGCGGATGCCGCAAACGTTGTATGACCATTGTTCGAGACGTTGTTTGATTTCTTGAAACAACGTGGCGTCGTCTTCAATGAGTAAAATGTTCAATTTTCTCTCACCACACTCGTTTCGATTCAACACTCTGTTTTCATTATACTTGTTTGAACGCGGGGGGGAAAGAAGACTAGGGGGATGGGGATTTACAGCGCATGCCGTTTCCTAGCATTGTTTTGCAAATAGAAAACTTTGTTGCATCGGTCCTTCTTTGCCCACGCTTACTCATCGATCAAGGGAAATGGCGGTTTTCCACCAGCCTTCTAGAAGGTTGGTGATGGAAGGTGAGATATCGCTTCTCAGCTTTGTTTCATAAATAGAAAAACTTTGTCGCATCCGTCCTGTTTTTCATGCATTTACCCATTGATGAAGGGAAACAACGGTTTTTCACCGCCCGGAAGATGGGAAAGCAATGAGAGACAAACATGGTCATGTTCGTGGCCTTGCCACTCATGAAAAAACAGCGATTGGCAGCAGTTGATGGGCGCGGCCGAACGGCGTGCGTATGGCAAAAAGAGCTTGAAGTGATGAGCAACGGTGGGCTATGATGGATATGGAGGATGGTTCAGGAATGGGCCAATAGCGGCGCTTGATTGTTTGCGCGATGCTATGCGCAAGGAAGGCATTGAAGTTAGAAATTATCGTTTGACGGGGGAGTGGAATGGGAACAACATTCAGGAAAGGTTGTTTATTTTGTCTCTTCTTGTTTATCTGTCTTGTCCATGTGTCTCCTTCCGCTAAAGCGGAAGCGGCCGGACCGCGTACGCAACAGCTTCCTGGGCGCGTGCTCGATTGGGTTATGGACGATCAAAACGGGTATATTTATGCGCTCACGGAAAAAGGGACGTTATTGTTTATTGAAGCCGGCACATTGTCGATCAAAAAGCAAGAAACCGTTTCTCTGCGGGCATACAGCGCTTTATGGCGGAAATATGCCCAACGGTCGATCACTCTTCTTTTGCGGAACGGGAAGCTGTATGTGCCGTCTGAAACATCGATAGACGTTTTTGACGTCAAAACGAAACGGCTGATTCAACGAGCCCCGTATAGCGGATTGCCGTTTGGCCTGTTGGGCAACAAAATCGTCACTTTCGGAGAGCAGTACGGGCGTGGGAAGACGACGTATGAGATGTATATGTGGGATTTGGCAACGAAACGCCAAACAAGCCGGCTGATTGCTGACCCCAACTTTTCTGCCGTTTTTTCAGCGGAAAATACGTTGGTGTTCGATGAGAAGCGAGGTCTTGCTTTCATCGGCCGCAATTTTGCCATTCCTGATTTAGCGGTGTTGCGCCTGTCCGATTTGAAGGTGGTGAAGCGAGTTTCGTATCAAGGGCCGACGGGCAGCGAGCCCACCCATCCGCTCATCGTTGACGGAAACGATGTGTTTTTTGCGGGTCGGCGCATTGATGCCGGAAATATCAACATGGTGCACGACTGTTATAACGGCCCTGTTTTGGATGTTCAACGGACCTACGTTGTGACAAATGAGGCGGTGTATGACCGTTACACCTCTGCCAAGGTCAGCGCGCTCCCGTTCCCGACGAACTATGCGCTGATGGATGTGAAGTACAATTTGTACTTGATCAAAGAAGGGGAAAATCGAATTTACAAATATCTATTGCCGGCCGATGAGAGCTATTACGTTCCATCGTCCCATTATGCTTTCACCAATGTGCCGATTTCCCATTTGGCTTATGATTCATCGACCGGATGGTTGTATGTGTTGTCCGCTGAAGACAGCAAACTGTTTGTCATTCGCGCCAGCGACATGAAAATAGTGAAAGAAATTCATCCCGGACCGCAGCCGACGGATATAGAAATTGATGGCGGCAAGGTGTATGTTGCACTGTCGGGAGCGACGAAGATAGCGATTTACGACGCCAAAACCATGCGGTTTCTTGGAACGGTGCCGCTGATCGCTGCTCCGCGCACATTGGCGATCGGGGGCGGGAAAATTTTCTTCACCGACAATAGCCGCACATTGACGGGAGCGGTAGCCGTTTATGATATGAAAACGAAAAAACAATGGCGGATCCCGAAGGCATTCATCAATCCGATGATTGTGTATGACAAAAAACAAAATGTATTGTATGTCGGACAGGAAGGAACATCGGATCACGCCTTGTATGCGGTCCGGCTTTCCGATTGGCATGTTTCGGAACTGTTGTCCCTCCCTGGAGGGGACGATGCCTTTTTTATGAACGGCGGGGAGATTTTTTACGGAACGGCGCGCATCCATCCAGCCCATTCTGGCGCATTGGTGGCCGCACAATTTTCGGAGCCGTTGCGGGCGGCGAGCCGTCAATATATCATTACCAGCCGAGCCATTTATAACCGGGCAACAGGAACGAAAATCGCCGATTTGTCATCGGAAGCGTTGCTTGCAGCGGCTGGGGATGATGGAATGATCTTCACGTATCAAAAAGTGGCTGGCAACCATTATTTGATTAAGCAAAAACCGTCTCGATAAACCGCCGCTGCTTGGGGAGACGGGTGCTTTGCCAGAGCGGCATGGAAAAGAAGCGAACCAAAACGTGTTCACAACGTCTAGACGGGCTCGCACCTCCGCCCGTCTAGTTTTATAACGCTGCCATACAAGCAGTCAAGGACGCATCAACATGCAGTCGCCTCATGACGTCTAGTTTTATAACGATGCCATGCAAGGATGATGTTTAAGGCGTTCAATCACGGAAACACGTCCGTTCATAGATAGGAGGGTCGTTCCATGTCACAACAGTGCAAATCGATCATCCCCGACGGCTTTTTATGGGGCGGGGCGGTGACGTCGTTCCAGACGGAAGGGGCGTGGAATGAAGGCGGCAAGGGGTTGTCGATCGTCGATGCGCGCCCGATTCCGGAAGGCCATTCCGACTGGAAAGTGGCGGTTGACTTTTACCATCGCTACAAAGAAGACATCGCTTTGTTCAAGGAGCTCGGCTTTACCGCCTACCGGACGAGCATCGCCTGGACGCGCATTTTTCCGGATGGGGAAGGGGAGCCGAATGAAGCGGGCTTGGCGTTTTATGACGCCGTGTTTGATGAATTGAGGGCGAACGGCATCGAACCGGTTATTACGCTGTACCATTTCGACTTGCCGCTGGCGTTGGCGAAGAAATACAACGGCTTTGCCTCGCGGAAGGTCGTTGACTTGTTTGAGCGGTACGCGCGCACCGTGTTTGCGCGCTATCGCGGAAAAGTGAACTATTGGCTGACGTTCAACGAACAAAACTTAGTGCTCGAACAACCGCATTTATGGGGGGCGATCTGCCCGGATGATGAAGACCCGGAAGCGTTTGCCTACCGCGTCTGCCATCACGTCTTTCTCGCCCACGCCAAGGCGGTGAAGGCGCTGCGCGAGATCGCTCCGGAGGCGAAGATCGGCGGGATGGCGACGTATTTGACAACGTATCCGGCGACATGCCGGCCGGAAGACGCTTTGGCGAACGTGCAGGCGAAAGAGCTGTTCATTGATTTCTTCTTTGACGTGTTCGCCCGCGGCGTCTATCCGCGCTATGTGACGAGGCGGCTAGAGAAAAAGGGGATCCGCTTGCCGCTTGAGGCAGGCGATGAGGAATTGCTGCGCGCGCAGACGGTCGACTTTTTGTCATTTAGCTACTATCAAAGCCAAATCGTCCGCCATCAGGAACAAGATGAGCGGATCATCAAAGGGCTTGCGCCGAACCCCCACTTGCCGAAGACGAAATGGGGCTGGGCGATCGATCCGCTCGGCTTGCGGATTGCGTTAAAAGACGTGTACGCCCGCTACCAGATGCCCATTTTCATCACCGAAAACGGCATCGGGCTTGAGGAGGAGCTAAACGAGAACGGCACGGTCGACGATGACGAGCGGATCGACTATATGCGCCGCCATATTGAACAAATGAAACTGGCGATCGAAGAAGGGGTCGAGGTGATCGGCTATTTAATGTGGGGGGCGACCGACTTGTTAAGCTCGCAAGGCGAGATGCGCAAGCGCTACGGCGTCATTTTCGTCAACCGCGATGATCAAAACTTGCGCGATTTGAAGCGTTATAAGAAAAAAAGCTTCTACTGGTTCCAGCGCGTCATTCGGACGAATGGGGAGGAGCTGTAAAACAGGAACGAGTTTCGGAAAAGGGCGGGGAAGCGCCCGCCTTTTTACCAGTCCTTAGGGCGACCGTGGCGAATGTTCAATCGTTTAAAATGTTTGTCCCAAGTAACGACATCTTCTGGGGGATTCGCTTTTGCATGAGCGGCGATATACGCGTCAATAAAATCGACCTTTTTCTCGCCGTAATCTCGAAGCGCCTGTTGCACAACATCTTTTTCCTCTGTTTCGATCCCAATCCCGTTGGTAAACTTTAATAAGGCGGCGGAAATGTCGGACGGCGATGCTTGATAGACGGAGGCCAGCACCCAGCAACATTCTGCGACGACGAGCGGATTAAGGCGCAAAATCAATTCTCCTGCTTCTACTTTCTGCAACATGTCCCCAACTTCTTCCGCAAGCTCTTGGGGATGGCCGGTCATGATTCGAATCACGACATTTGTGTCGATCCACAGCTTGCGAGCCACTTAGTTTTCCTCCCCGTCTTTCAATTCTTTTGCTCCTATCGTACGATATACTTCATCTCGGATTTCCTCAATGGGGCGGAACGGTTGATTGGTTTTGAGAATGCCGATTAATTGTGACAAGCGATATTTCTTCGTGACTTCCACTTTTATTTCTCCATCTTGGTTGACGATAAACGTCAGATCATCGCCTTCGTTGAGGCCTAATGTTTTCCGGATTTCAACAGGAATGACCACTTGCCCTCGGCTGGACAGCTTGCTTGTCGCTTTCATGACGACCGGTGATGGTTGATCCGAAACATTCATTTTCTCCATTGGTGCGTTTCGCTCCTTCCTAAACCTTTTTTATACTTACTTTTATTATATGTCTTATTTGTATGCTTGATCAATCATTGAAAATCATATTATTTTCGGTGTAGTAAGAAGTTGTGTGAGGGACAACAACAATGATAAGAATGTATGTTCATGCGTGGAAGAGGTCGGCTTCTCGGTTTGGTAATGATAAAAAAGCCGGTCCCATCAAGGGGCCGGCTGTTTTTACAGCTCACGGTCAAACAGCAAGACGCGCGCCGGGGCGGCGTCGGTGCCGACGAGTTTGAGCGGGGCGGCGACCATGAAATAGCGGCCTTCGGGGACCTCTTTTAGCCGCAGCCCTTCGATGACGATGACGCCGGCCGAAAACAATGTTTTATGGGTCGGATGGCCTTCTTGCGCCCGCTCGATGCCGAGCGCGTCGATGCCGACACCGCGGATTGATTTGGCGGCCAAATAGCGGGCCGCGTCTTCGGCGACGAAAATAAACTCGAAATTGAACGCATCCTCAAACGAATTTTTCGTTTTAAACAGAACGAAGTCGCCTTCCTGAATGTCGAGATGAGCGATGTCGTCTTTCGTAATCCGGTCGTTGACATGCGTCAAATCAAACAGTTTGCACGGGCCGACGAGGCGGTCAAGCGGAATCGTTTCAAATGTCGCGCCGCCTTCGACCATATGAAGGGGTGCGTCAATGTGCGTGCCGGTGTGCACGTCCATGTCAATGCGTGATTCAGTCACATAGCCGTTCGTCACCGTCGTGCGCTTCGGCTGTTTTTCCGGTTTGTTTTTGTAAACCGGCATGCCTTCGTAAATCGGGGCGGTGACATCATACATCTTCATCGTTCCTTCACTCCTTTGCTTCAACGACGGCGGGCCAGCGGTCGAAAACCAGCATGCCTGTCAGGGACTGGCGTTGTTGGGCGACGGCTGAGCCCGCTCTTTGTTTTGCCCGTGATCGTCCAGACGAACGGTGATGAAAACGGATCGCCTGACAACGTCTCGCCGAAGGGAAACGGCTGTGGATCGCCGGCCTTCTAGAAAGCCGGCGGTCACCGGTGCGTGCCGCTTCATTTCGTTGTTTCCCATTTTTGCGGCTCGGTTTGCGCGCCAGAAGGTGTGAGCGGAGGGGCGAGCGCTAGTTTGCCCCCGCCTTTTCGGAACGCGGGTGGCTGATCGGCCACCAATGGAAGCCGTCTTTTTGCAGTAGTTCATCGGCCGCTTTCGGCCCCATCGAACCGGCTTCATAGTTCGGGAAATCGGCCGCTTTTGTGTTGGCCCACACGTCAGAAATCGGGTCGATAAATTGCCATGACGCCGCCACTTCATCCCAGTGGGTGAAGTTCGTCGCATCGCCGCGCATGCAGTCGTACAGCAGCTTTTCGTACGCTTCCGGCGTGTTGATGCCGTCGATGCAGTTGTTGCAGTAATCGAGTTGAAACGGGGCGGTCGTCGTCGTTGACTCCCCGGTTTTTTTGCCGTTTAAGTGAAGGGTGATTCCTTCATCCGGCTGGATGTGAATAACGAGCAAGTTCGGGGCGATCGTTTCGTTTGTCCGGTAGTATAAGTTCATCGGTACATCTTTGAATTGGACGACGATTTTCGTTGACTTTTCCGCCATTCGCTTGCCGGTGCGGATGTAAAACGGCACCCCGGCCCAGCGGAAGTTGTCGATCAGGAGCTTCCCGGCGACAAACGTTTCCGTGTTTGAGTCCGGATCGACGTTCGGCTCTTCGCGGTACGCCGGCACGGCCTTGCCGTGGATCATCCCCCGCTCGTATTGGCCGCGCACGAAATAGCGGTCGACGTCATCGTGGGAAATCGGGCGCAAGGCGCGCAACACTTTCACTTTTTCGTGGCGGATGTCATCGGTCGTTAATTTGATCGGCGGCTCCATCGCCAAAAGCGCGACCATTTGCAGCATATGGTTTTGCACCATGTCGCGCAGCGCCCCGGAATGGTCGTAGTAGCGGCCGCGATCTTCCACGCCGAGCGTTTCGCTCGATGTAATTTGAATGTTGGCGATGAACCGGTTGTTCCAGAGCGGCTCGAAAATGGCGTTCGAGAAGCGGATGACCTCGATGTTTTGCACCATTTCTTTGCCGAGGTAATGGTCGATCCGGTAAATTTCCCGTTCGGAAAAGACGCGGCGAATCTCATCATTCAGCTTTTCGGCGCTCGCCAAGTCATGCCCGAACGGTTTTTCGATGACGAGCCGTTTAAAGCCGCGCGTTTCCGTCAATCCTTCCGACTGCAAGCGGGAAGTGACGGTGCCGAAAAATTCCGGCGCCATCGCCAAGTAAAAAATGCGGTTGCCTTCGGTCGCATATGTGTCATCGAGCTGTTCGAGGAGCGACTTTAAGCGTTGGTACGACTCGGCTTCCGTCACATCGAACGGGTGGTAATAGAAATGGGAGATGAATCGCTCGTCCGCGAGCGGTTGCTGAAACGCTGTTTCAACCGAGTCGCGCACATCGTTTCGGAACTCGTCGACCGACAACGGGCGGCGCGCGACGCCAACGACAGCGAATCGCTCGTTCAAATGCCCTTTTTCATACAGGCGGTAAAGAGACGGAAACAGCTTCCGTTTCGCCAAATCTCCCGTCGCTCCGAAAATGACGATGATCGATTTCGGGTTCATATTGTCCACCGTATGTACCTCGCTTTTGCCAAATTGACGTCTTCAATGAAACCATTGTAGAGGTTTGCCGGACAGAACGCAAATACTTTGTTGCGTTCCGAGGGCAGAGACCTTTGCCGGATAGGGCGCAAGGATTTGATTGCGTTCCGACGGCAGAGACGTTGGCCGGACGAAACGCTAAGGTTTGGTTGTGTTCCGGCGACAGAGACTTTTGCCGGATAGGGCGCAAGGATTTAATTGCGCTCCGGCGGGCGGAGACGTTGGCCGGACGAAACGCTAAGGTTTGGTTGTGTTCCGGCGACAGAGACTTTTGCCGGATAGGGCGCAAGGATTTGATTGCGTTCCGACGGCAGAGATGTTGGCCGGACGAAACGCTAAAATTTGAGCTAGGCACGCCCATTCATAAAGCCGGGCGGTGCTGAGCCGGCGGTGGTAGAGCGCAAAAGGAAGTTGAAAAGCCGTTCCGACATTGGTACGCTAACAACAGGCAACGTTGAGCGAGAACAAGGAGGGACGCCTGTTGGAACTGTTGTTTTTAGGCACCGGTGCCGGCGTGCCGGCGAAAGAGCGCAACGTCTCATCCGTCGCCTTGCAGCTGCTCGACGAACGGGGGGCGACATGGCTGTTTGATTGTGGCGAGGCGACGCAGCATCAAATTTTGCATACCGCCATTCGTCCGCGCCGCATCGAGCATATTTTGATTACGCACTTGCATGGCGACCATCTATTCGGCTTGCCGGGGCTGCTTGGCAGCCGTTCGTTCCAAAGCGGTGAGACGCCGCTCACTGTGTTTGGTCCGCGCGGTCTGCGCGCGTTTGTCGAAACGGCGCTCGCTGTCAGCGGAACGAAGCTTCGTTATGAACTGAACATTGCCGAGATCGAGGAAGGCGTTATTTTTGATGATGAAACGTTTCAAGTGATCGCCAAACGGCTCGATCACGGCATGCCGTCTTATGGCTTCCGCGTTGTCGAAAAAGACTTGCCCGGCCCGCTCTTGGTTGACCGGCTGCGAGCGCTCGGCGTCCGCCCCGGCCCGATTTATCAACAGATTAAGCAAGGAAAAACGGTCGTGCTCGAGGACGGTACCGTGCTTGACGGGCGCGAGTTTGTCGGCCCGCCGCAAAAAGGGCGAATCGTCACCGTGCTAGGCGACACCCGCTTTTGCGAAGCGGCGATTGAGCTCGCCCGCGATGCCGATGTCGTCGTCCATGAGGCGACGTTTGCCGCGGCGGAGCAGCAGCTAGCCCATGACTATTTTCATTCTACGACCATCGATGCGGCCGAGGTGGCGAGGCGGGCGCGGGCGAAACGGCTCATTTTAACCCATATCAGCTCCCGCTACCAAGGTGCGGCGGCGCAGCAGCTCGTCGCCGAGGCGCGCCGCGTATTTCCGAACACGGAGCTTGCGGCTGATTTCGCTTCGTTTTCGATCCCGCGCGGTTAAAACCGCCAGCCGCGCTCGTATTGCACCGGCGCTTCGATGCTCACTCCGAGCTCCCTCGCCGCGGCGTACGGCCAATACGGGTTGCGCAGCAGCTCGCGCCCTAAAAAGACGAGATCGGCGCGGCCGTTGCGCAGCACTTCTTCCGCCTGCCAGCCGGAGGTGATCAAGCCGACGGCGCCGGTCGGGATGTTTGCTTCGCGGCGGATCAGTTCGGCAAACGGCACTTGGTAGCCGGGATAAACGTCGATGCGCGCCGGCACGACGGCGCCGGAGCTGACATCGATGAGGTCGACGCCTTGTTCTTTCATGCGTTTGGCGTACGGAACGTAGTCGCTGGCTGTCAGCCCGTCCGGATGGTAGTCGGACGCTGAGATGCGCACAAACAGCGGGCCGTCCCACACTTCGCGGACCGCCTCGATCACTTCGCCCAAGAAACGGTAGCGGTTTTCCGGCGAACCGCCGTATTCGTCTTGGCGGCGATTGGCGAGCGGCGATAAAAATTCGTTGATCAAGTAGCCATGAGCGGCATGGATTTCGATAACGTCAAAGCCAGCTTCCTTCGCCCGCCGCGCGCCGTTTTGGAACGCTTGCACCGTCTCTTCGATGTCCGTTTTGGTCATTTCTTTCGGTGTGCGCGACGATTCTTGGAACGGAATGGCGGACGGGGCGATGATCTCTCCCGGCACTTCCGCTTTTCGGCCGGCGTGGGCAAGCTGGATGCCGATGGCGGCTCCCTGCTCTTTCACAAGCCCGACGAGTTCGCGAAGTCCGGCGATATGGTCATCGCTCCAAATGCCTAAGTCGCGTTCAGAAATGCGGCCTTGCGGCGTCACGCTGGTCGCTTCGACGATGATGAGGCCGACTTGGCCGACGGCGCGCGCCGGGTAATGGATTTTATGCCATGTGCGCACCGTGCCGTCTTTTGTCTCGCATGAATACATGCACATCGGCGACATGACGATTCGGTTTTTCAGTGTCAGCCCGCCGATCGTATACGGCGAAAACAGCATCGTGTTCATGACAAGCAGCTCCTTTCTATGCCACTGAATGGTTCATGACTGATGATAGCATGCCGCTTGTCAAAAACAAAATGAAACGGATTGATGCCCTGTTCGAATTAAGTGGAAAAGAGCGGTGCCCTGGGGCTATCGTGTTTACGCTTCGGCGATGGCGGCGAGCAGAGCGCTGCCGAGCTCCTCGGAGCGGGCCGTCGCCCGGCGGATGCAAGCGATGACCGCCTCCTGAAATCGGTACTGCTCAAGCACGCCAATGCCGGCTTCAGTCGTGCCGCCCGGGCTCGTCACTTCGCGGCGCAGGACGGACGGATGTTTGTCGGACGCTTTGAGCATTTCAGCCGCGCCGATGATCGTTTGCAAAATGAGCGGTTTCGCCACTTCAGGCTCAAGGCCGATGTCGGCCGCCGCTCTTTCCATCGCTTCGACCAAGTAGTACACATACGCCGGACCGCTTCCGGACAGGCCGGTGACCGCGTGCAAGTCGCGTTCCGGCACTACAGCGACGATGCCGACCGTTTCAAACAGTTGTTTGGCCACCTCAAGATGTTCTTTCGCGGCGAAGCGGCCGCCGGCGATCGCGGTCGCCGATAAGCCGACGGCGGCCGATGTGTTCGGCATCGCGCGCACGACAGGGATGTCGCGTCCGGCGAGCCGTTCGATCGTTTCGGTCGTGACGCCGGCCAGCAGCGAAAGGATGAGCGGGGTGGCGCCAAGGGCGGGGGTGATGGTGTGCATCGCTTCGACGACGTCTTTTGGTTTCATTGCTAAAACGATGATGTCCGCCTGTTCGGCAGCTTCACGGGCGTTTGGGGCCACCCGCACTCCGTAGCGGCGCGCCAGTTCCTCGAGACGGGCGCGGTTTTGCCGATTGGCAACGATGACGTCAGTTGGGCGGCAAAAAGCTTTCGTCATGCCGGCGATGAGCGCTTCTGCCATCGAACCGGCGCCGATCAGCGCAATCGTCTGTCCGTTGTTCATCTTTTCACTCCTCCTTCGCTTGCGGGTGTCGGGGCAAAAGAAAAAGGTTTTCCGTCCTTGCAAAAGGACGGAAAACCTTCGTTTCCGCGGTACCACCTTTTTTGGCCTAGCTTGGTCCAAACGCCAAACAGGCCCGACTCTGTCCCGATAACGCTGGGAATGCGTTTAGGTTGGCCTAACAGCTCCTAGGGTAGGTTCAACCGCAAAGAGGGCAGCAAAGCCTTCCAGCCGCGGGCTTCGCTCTCTGGTGCCGTTTGCGGTTTACTGGCCCTGTTCATCGCCAGTTTGGCCGTATCGGTGATGTTATTTGTCATTATGCCGCGGGACAAGGCTGGTTGTCAAGAGAGAAGCGTGAATTTTTTGGCCATTTTCGATGCGCGGCAGAAAAAGGAATGACAAACGTATGAAATCGTTGTAAACTGTAAAATAACAAGATTTGTGAATCATCATTCAGTCTGGTTCAATGTCTGAACGGATCGCTACCGAACTGAAGGGAAAGAAGGGAATGCGATGAACGAGGAACGAGTGCATCGGATCACGGTGCCGACGCCGTTTCCGGTCGGCGATGTGCATATGTACGTGATCGCTGGCGATCGGCTGACGTTAGTGGATGCCGGAGTGAAAACGGAAGAAGCGTGGCAGCGATTTGTCCATCGTCTCGCTGAGATCGGCTACCGACCGGAAGAGATCGAGCAAATCGTGATCACCCATCACCATCCAGACCATGTCGGGCTGCTGGATTACTTTCCGCACGCCCCGATCATCGGCCATCCGAAAGCCGACCCGTTTTTGCGCCGGGAGCGGGCGTTTATGGAGCGGTACGTCCGCTTTTTTGAAGGCTTTTTCACCGAATGCGGCGTCGATCGTCGCTTGTTTAGCCGGCTGTCCAAAGAAGGCGGATCGCTTCGCTACGCGAGCCGGCGGGCTGTTGATATCGCCGTGACCGACGGGGATGCGGTTCCCGGTTTGCCGCGGTGGCGCGTGATCGAAACGCCGGGCCATGCGCAAAGCCATATCGTTCTCTATCGCGAGGAGGATGGTTTGTTGATCGGCGGCGACCATTTGCTCGTCCATATTTCCCCGAATCCGATGATGGAGCCGCCGGCGGAAGGGGAGACGGAGCGGCCGAAGCCGTTGCTGCAATACAACGAGTCGCTTGAGAAAATGCTGAATTACGACATCGTTCGTTCGTTAAACGGCCATGGCGATGATGCGACCGACATCCGAAGCCTTGTTCGCGAGCGGTTGACGAAGCAGCGCCAGCGCGCCGAGCGAGTGCTCGACATGGTGAAGGAACGCCCGCAAACGGTGTTTGACGTGTGCCAAAAGCTGTTCCCATCGGTTTACGAACGGCAGTTGATGCTGACGATGTCGGAGACGATCGGCCAGCTTGATTATCTCGAGGCGAACGGATACGTGACGAAAAAACAGGAAGCCGGCCGTTACGTCTATGAAGCGGCGGGGGTGTCGGTATGCGGTTGAAGGGTCGTCATGTCGTCATTACTGGAGCGTCGGGAGGAATCGGCGAGCACATTGCTGATGAAGCGGCGCGCCAAGGGGCGCTTCCGGTGCTGTTGGCGCGCAGTGAAGGAAAGCTGAAAGAAATCAGCGCGCGGATTGAGGCACAGACCGGCATTCGTCCGCGCTATGCGCGGCTGGATGTCGGCGACCGGGAAATGGTTGAGGCCGTTTTTTCCCGGTTGATGGCGGAGTTGGAAACGGTTGATGTGTTGGTCAATAACGCGGGGTTTGGCGTCTTTCGCTATGTCGAGGACATCGACTTGGCGGAAATGGAGCGAATGTTTGCCGTCAACGTCTTCGGCCTCATCGCCTGCACGAAGGCGGTGTATCCGCACATGAAAGAGCGCAAGAGCGGCCATATTATCAACATCGCCTCGCAGGCGGGAAAAATCGCCACGCCCAAATCAAGCGTCTACTCTGCGACGAAACACGCGGTTCTCGGTTTTACGGACAGCCTCCGCCTCGAGGCGGCGCGCTTCGGCATTTTTGTCACCGCCGTCAACCCCGGGCCGGTGGAGACGAACTTTTTTTCCGCGGCCGATGAATCGGGAGAGTATGTGCGCAACGTCTCGCGTTGGATGTTACGGCCGGAGGCGGTGGCGAAGCGCGTCGTTGCCGCGATGATGACGCCGACGCGCGAGGTGAATATGCCGCGTTGGATGGACTTCGGCAGCCGGTTGTACCGGCTCGCTCCGGGGCTTGTCGAAACGGTAGCGAAGCGGGCGTTTTTCCAAAAGTAAACGGCTGGCCTCGTGTGGGCCAGCCGTTTCATTTCTGTGACTTTGCTTTGCCCTTTTGCCATTGGATTTTCCTCCTTTTCGTTTTGACAGTCTTGCATGCCAACGGGTAGAATAGTAAAGAAACAAACGGAAAAAGGAGCAACGATGAGCGTGAACATCACGTTTACTGATGCAGCAAAACAAACGCTTACCCCTATTGTAGCCAAATCGGGGCGGCAGTTAAAGCTCAACTATGACACCGACGGCTGCGGCTGTTTGGTCGATGGCGTGCCGGCGCTATGGCTCGTTGACAAGGCGGATGAAGACGATGTCGTCGTCGAGACGAATTTCGTGCCGGTGCTCGTGGAACGGCCGCGCCTCATCTTTTTTGATGAGGAGATGACGATTGACATCAAGCCAGGGACGACCGTTTTTCAGCTCAAAAGCCCAAGGCAAATCTTGAACGGCCATATGCCGCTTGTCGAGGTGACAGCCGGCCATGAACGGTAAGCTCGAGCAGCTCGCAAAGGTGGCGAAGCAAAAAACATGGGTGTCGTTCACCCATGAAAACGACCCGTACAGCCTGCTTCATTGGTCGGTCGCCGGTCCGTACCAAGACAAAAAGGACGTGTGGCTTTTGCAAAATGAGATGACGTTTGAAACGAGAGAGTTTGCGACGCTTGATGACGCGATCGCTTGGCTCGGCGAGCATATGCCGCACATTACCGAGGTGTTGTAAAAACCGTAACCGGGCCGGTTACGGTTTTTCTATGATCTTTCTTATTGCGGGCTGTTTTGCCGCTTTGTTGGGTGGATCGCTTTTTCCAGCTCTTCTTTGCCGATGACCGGTTTGACCGTATCGGCGGACGGTTTTCCTTTTTGAGCGCGGTTTTTCGTCATTGGTCATCTCTCCTTTTCCATGTCGTTTCGTTGTATTGTTTGACAAACAAGCGGCTGTTATGCAAGGGGGTGAGCATCGTGAAAACAGAGGCGGGGCGGAGAAAAGAGCGAGAGCAGTCGACGATGACGCTCGCTGACCGGCTTGGCGCCGACATCGAAGCGAAGCTGCTTGCGAAAAAGAGGGCGCTTGCTGAGGAACAACAGCGGCAGCGGGCGGCGGAAGAAGCGCGGCGCCGCGAGGAAGCGCGCCGGCGCGACGAGCGAAAGTCGTTTGCTGAGCTGCTTGAAGAAAGCGAGCTTGACTGGCGCAAGTTTAAATAATAAGGAGGGCACGATGGATGCTGTTTACGTTGCGGACGCGCCGTCCGCTGGAAGCCGCCCAGCTCTCGGCTATGGCCCAATCGGTCGGCTACTTGCTGTCGGCGGCCGGCCCGCTGCTGTTTGGGGCGCTGTATGATGCAGCCGGTCATTTTCTCCCACCCCTCGTTTTATTGCTAGCCGTTTGCGCGGTCATGATCGTGTTTGGCTTGGGGGCGGCAAGGGACAAGTATGTAGATGATGAGGTGGCCTGATGAACAGGGAAACAGGATGAAAAAAGAGCCCGCAAGCGGCCATGTTGGCGCTGTGGGCTCCTTTTTTCATCGGTGCATGTCATAGATCGAGCGCTTCGTTACTTGTTTTAACCATTCGTATTCGTCAGCGTCAAGCGGCGGGGCGGAAGCGGCGGCGATGTTTTCCTCAAGCTGCTCGAGCCGGCTCGCCCCCGGAATGGCGGCGGCAACGACCGAGTCATGCAGGCAAAATTGCAGCGCGGTCACGGTCAAGGAACGGCGGCCGGCCGTTTTTTCTTTCAGCTTCGGGATGAGCGCCTGCAAGTCTTCGTATGAATAATCGAGGTAGCCGTGTTCTTTCACGGCGCGGCTCGCTTGCTCGAGCCGGCGGTTGGTGAGCAAGCCTTTAGCGACCGGGCCGCGGGCGATAACGCTGATGTTATGTTCGCGCAAGAGCGGAAACCACTCTTCCGGACGGCGGTCGAGCAAGCTGTATTGCATCATAACGCTGACGATGTTCGAGCGCTTCACGTATTCGCGGATGACGTTCGGGCGGATCGAGGAGATGCCGTACCAGCGGATGACGCCTTCTCGCTTCAGCTCTTCGAACGCTTCGATCGTTTCGTCGATCGGGTCGTCGATCGTGCCGCCATGGAGCTGGTATAAATCAATGTAGTCCGTTTGCAGGCGGCGCAGGCTGTCTTTGACCGCTTGTTTGATATAGGCTTTTGACGGATCCCAATCCCAACCGCTTCCGTCCGCGCGCCAACGGTTGCCGACCTTGGTGGCGATGATCACTTGGTCGCGTTTTCCTTTCACCGCTTTGCCGACCAATTCCTCGTTTAAGCCGCGGTCGTATAAATCGGCTGTATCCAAGTAGTTGATGCCGCGCTCTAATGCTTCATGAATGAGATAGATGGCATGGTGTTCATCCGTGCCGAGCGACATGCAGCCGAGCCCAATTTCACTGACGTATAAGTCGGATGTGCCGATGCGGCGCTTTTTCACTTTGCCAGCCTCCTTTGTACATGGATGATACGTTCATTGTACAACGGAGGCGAAAAAATGGCCAACTTTGTAGTACAATGGAAAAGAGTCCACCAATCGATAGGGGAGAATGAAGAGATGGAAAAGTTGTATGAAAAAACGGTCCGCAAAGAGAAACTGTTCAGCGGCCGCATCATTGACTTGTATATCGAGGAAGTCGAGCTGCCAAACGGGAAAATGAGCCGGCGCGAGGTGATCAAACACCCGGGGGCGGTGGCGGTGCTGCCGCTGTTGCCGAACGGGAACATCGTTCTTGTCCGCCAGTACCGAAAAGCGCTCGAGCGCGCATTGGTCGAGATTCCGGCGGGCAAGCTAGAACATGGGGAAGAGCCGCTCGCTTCCGCACGCCGCGAGCTTGAAGAAGAAACCGGCTACCGGGCCCGTTCGCTGCGCCATCTCATTTCGTTTTATACGTCGCCCGGTTTTGCCGATGAGCTCATCCATTTGTACGTTGCGGAAGGGCTCGAAAAAGTCGAAGATGGCGCCGGATTGGATGAAGATGAGTTCGTCGAACTGCTGGAAGTGACATTGGAGGAGGCGCTTGCGATGCTTGAACGACGCGACATTTACGATGCGAAAACGGCGTACGCCTTGCAATATTTGCAGCTGCGCCGCGCGCTAGGGGAGCAAAATGGCGAATAACAAAAACGAGGGCGGCCTCGGCCGTTATTACGCCGATTTACATATCCACATCGGCCGCACCGCCTCCGGCCGCCCGGTGAAAATTACGGGGGCGCGGACGTTGACGTTGGCCAACATCTTGCGTGAGGCGGCTGAGGTGAAAGGGATCGACATCATCGGCGTCATTGACAGCCATGTGCCCGACGTGCTGGGCGAGCTGGAGCAGGCGATGGAGAAGCACGGGTGGCGCGAACATGAGGAAGGCGGCGTCAGCGCCGGAAAGGTGACGCTTTTGTTGGGCAGCGAAATCGAAGTATATGACGGACATTGCCATGGACCGATCCACGTCCTCGTTTTTTTGCCGACCGTTCAGGCGATGCGCGCGTTTTCCCGCTGGCTTGGCCAACGGGTGAAGAACATATCGCTCAGTTCGCAGCGCATTTACGCCTCCGGCCGCGAGCTGCAAGCTGCCGCGAAAGAGCACGGCGGCTGGTTCATTCCTGCGCACGCGTTCACCCCGTTTAAAAGCTTGTACGGAAAAGGGGTCCAACACAGCTTGACAGAAGTGTTTGACCCGGATCGGATCGATGCCATTGAGCTTGGGTTAAGCGCCGATACGGCGATGGCGGACCAAATCGCCGAATTGCACCGTTATCCGTATTTGACGAACTCTGATGCCCATTCGTTGCGAAAAATCGCCCGCGAATATGAGCAAGTGCGGCTTGCCGCCCCGACGTTTGCGGAGTTGGAAAAAGCGCTCCGCGGTGAAGACGGGCGTACGATCATCGCCAATTACGGCTTGAATCCAAAGCTTGGCAAATATCACCGAACGGTGTGCGAACGCTGCCTTGCGCCGGTCTCGCCTGAGGCTGAGCGCTGTCCGGCGTGCGGCCACCACCGCTTTGTTAAGGGGGTATTCGACCGGCTGGCGGAGTTGAAAACGGCGGAGCACGGACCGAAGCGGCCGCCGTATATTTATCAAGTGCCGCTTGAATTTATCCCCGGTCTTGGCCCGAAGGCGTATGAAAAGCTGCTCGCCCGCTTTGGCACCGAAATGAGCGTGCTGCATGAGGCGGCGGAAGAAGCGCTGGCCGAGACGGTCGGGGAAAAGCTCGCTCGGCTGATCGTGCTCGCCCGCAGCGGGGCGCTCGCCATCGAAGCCGGTGGCGGCGGAAAATATGGAAAAGTGCAGGAGAGCTGAGCGCGAAGAAAGCGTTGGCGGCGAAAGGTAGGCAAACATGCGGCCGTTTGCCGAGCGCAGGCGGAACGATGGGGATGGAAAGCGGGATGTCCGGCGCGGCGGCGGTCCCGCTTTTTCGAAAAACAGTCATATCCAAGGCGGATGGACATACAATCTACTAAGAGACAAAGTAGGAGGACGAAGCACGATGAGAACCCATCCGCTGAAATCGGCTGCCGCTGTTCATTTGCGCGAACACGCTTCGCTGTACGTATTTGTGATCGTCCTATTTTTAATGGGCGTCATTTTTGGCGCCATTGTCGTCAACAGCCTCAGTTTCAGCCAAAAACAAGACTTGTACTATTATTTGACGCAATTTTTTGGACAAGTATCGAAAGACAATTTGGCGAGCGCTCACGACATGTTCCGCCAAAGCTATATGCATAACGTCAAATACATCGCCTTGATGTGGGTGCTCGGCATTTCCGTCATTGGCTTGCCTATTATTTTCGTCCTGCTGTTTTTAAAAGGAGTCGTCGTTGGCTTTACCGTCGGGTTTTTAGTGAGCCAAATGAGCTGGAAAGGCTTTTTGTTGTCGTTTGTTTCCATCATGCCGCAAAATGTTGTCGTCATTCCGCTGATGATCGTCATGGGGGTAGTTTCGATCTCCTTTTCTTTGCAAATGGTGCGTCATCAGTTTATGAAACGTCCGCATGGACCGGTCTTTCCGCTTGTGATGCGCTACGCGGCGGCGATGGCGCTGACCGCTGTCGGGCTGCTCGTTTCTTCGGCGATCGAGGCGTATGTTTCGCCTTCGCTGATGAAGCAGACGGTCAAATGGGTGGTAAATATAATATTAATTATTATATAATAATCGTTATTATTCTCTTGTAATAGTGATTTTACTTTGCCCCTTTCCTCGCATCTCTGCTATAATGGAGGGTGAATGGCGAGGGAGGAATGAAATGATGGAAGAACGCGTGGAACGAATTAAAAAGCAGCTGCATTCGGCTGGCTATAAGCTGACACCGCAGCGGGAAGCGACGGTAAGAGTCCTGCTCGAACATGAAGAAGACCATTTAAGCGCTGAAGACGTCTACCTCCTCGTAAAAGAAAAATCCCCGGAAATCGGACTGGCGACGGTTTATCGGACACTGGAGCTGTTGAACGAGCTGAGAATTGTCGACAAAATCAACTTCGGGGATGGGGTATCGCGCTACGACCTCCGCAAAGAAGGAGCGGCCCATTTCCATCACCATCTCATTTGCCTTGAGTGCGGGTCGGTGGCGGAAATTCAGGAAGATTTGCTTGAGGACGTCGAAGCCATCGTCGAGAGGGAGTGGAAGTTCAAAATTAAAGATCACCGCTTGACGTTTCATGGCATTTGCCACCGCTGCCAACAAAAACATCAGGAAGAAGAAAAATAAAAAACCTTTTCCGATGGGAAAGGTTTTTTGCGTATAAATAAGGAAGTCAATGGCATATCCTCATACTAGCAAATGGCCAAGCTGCCAGTAAGGAGGATGCCATGAAAACCGTTTGGCAAATGGTGAAAGTGTTTCTTTTGTTTACGGGATGCACCATTTTATTTTATTATAGTCTTGTATGGTTTCACCGTGAATATGAATACTATCACCGGTACGATGAGCCCGAGGGGGCGGCGGTCAAGGTGTCGGCGGTCGAACAGGCGCCCCCGACTTGGCTTGACCGGCTGTTATTTTTTTACCGCGATGGGGAGTAGAGAGCGTTGGAACACGAACTGAGCGATTTTTTGCACTATTTGATGGTGGAGCGGAATTTGGCGCACAATACGATCGTTTCATACGAGAGGGATTTGAAAAAATACGCGCGTTATTTGCGGCAGGTGGAGCAGCTTCAGGCGTGGGGCGAAGTCGAGCGCCTTCATATTCTCCATTTTTTAAAGTTTTTAAGCGAACAAGGGCAATCGGCAAGGACGATCGCCCGCCATCTGGCGTCGATCCGTTCGTTCCATCAGTTTTTGCTAAGGGAGAAAATCGCGGCGCAAGACCCGACCGTCCATATTGAAACGCCGCAGTTTGAACGGACGCTGCCGAAAGTGCTGTCGGTCGAGGAAGTGGAAGCCCTGCTGGCCGCGCCGCAAACCGATACGCCGTTTGGGCTGCGCGACAAGGCGATGCTCGAGCTGTTGTATGCGACCGGCATGCGCGTCAGCGAGTTGGTGCAGCTCAACCTCGGCGACGTCCATTTGACGATGGGGTTTGTCCGCTGTTATGGAAAAGGGCGGAAAGAGCGGATCGTTCCGATCGGGCGCATGGCGATTGAAGCGCTTACCCACTATTTGGAGCGAGGGCGCCCGCAGTTGGTCAATCCGCGCCGACGGGCAACGGAGGCGCTGTTTTTGAATCATTACGGTCAACGCTTGACACGGCAAGGGTTTTGGAAAATTTTAAAGCGCCTCGCGAAAGAAGCCGGCATTGAAAAAGAATTGACGCCGCATACGCTTCGCCATTCGTTTGCGACGCATCTGCTTGAAAACGGGGCCGATTTGCGCGCTGTCCAAGAGCTGCTCGGCCATGCTGATATTTCGACAACGCAAATGTATACGCACGTGACGAAAACGCGTTTGAAAGACGTATACAAGCAGTATCACCCGCGCGCCTAGAAGGTTGGGAAAGACGGCTGATTCCCTTCATCGATGAAAGAATAAGCGAATGGAAGGATCGGTGCACGAAGGTTTTTCGAGTTGAGAATTGACATGGCAAATTCGTATTCAAGATTTGATCATCGGCTCCCTAGGAGACTGTTGATTCAATCGTTCATACCGCTTCCTGCCATCGTTTCTCAGATAGAAAAACTTTGCAACACTGCACACTTTTCCTCATCGACCAAAGGGAAACACTGTTTTTCACCGCTCTTCTAGGCCGTGATCAAATCTGTTGGAGCTTGATGGTTGTCCTTGTTGTCAGACTTCTGACCAATAGTAAGGCTGACTTGTTTTTGGGATGTGGTGGGTACAATAGAACAAAGAGAATCACCATTTTCGACTGGAGACGGGAGGAATGAGTATGATTACAATGTACCGGCGCGTCTTTTTGATTGTCATGGATTCGGTCGGCATCGGCGAGGCGCCGGATGCCGAAAAATACAACGACAAAGGGGCGGACACGCTCGGCCATATCGCCGAGCATCGCGGCGGTCTTCATTTGCCCAATATGGCGAAGCTCGGCTTAAGCCATATTCGTGAGATCAAAGGGGTGCCGAAAGTCGATCAGCCGCTGGCCTACTATACGAAAATGAAAGAAGCGTCGGCCGGCAAAGATACGATGACCGGCCATTGGGAGCTGATGGGGCTTCGCATCGACAAGCCGTTTCGCGTGTTTCCGAACGGATTTCCGGATGAATTGATCGCCGAGCTTGAGCGGCGCACCGGTCGGAAAGTGATCGGCAACAAGCCGGCGAGCGGAACAGCGATCATCGAAGAACTCGGTGAGGAGCATATGAAAACAGGGGCGCTCATCGTCTATACGTCCGCCGACTCCGTTTTGCAAATCGCCGCCCACGAACAAGTCGTGCCGCTTGAAGAATTGTACCGCGTTTGTGAAATCGCGCGCGAGCTGACACGCGATGAGCCGTACATGGTCGGGCGCGTCATCGCCCGGCCGTTCATCGGTGTACCCGGCCGTTTTGAGCGAACGGCCAATCGACACGACTATGCGCTCAAACCGTTCGGCCGCACGGTGATGAATGAGCTGAAAGACGCGGGGTATGATGTCATTGCCATTGGGAAGATCGCCGATATTTACGACAATGAAGGAGTGACGCAGTCGTTGCGGACCGCGTCGAATATGGACGGCATGGATAAGCTTGTGGACACGCTCGGCAGCGATTTTACCGGGTTGAGTTTCGTCAATCTCGTCGATTTTGACGCCAAGTACGGCCATCGCCGCGATCCACAAGGATACGGCGATGCGCTCGAAGAGTTCGACGCCCGGCTTAACGATGTGCTGCCGCGTTTGAAAGAAGACGACTTGCTGATCATCACGGCCGATCATGGCAACGACCCGGTGCATCACGGAACGGACCATACGCGCGAATACGTGCCGCTGTTGGTGTACAGCCCGCGCTTTCAAGGCGGAAAGCCGCTCCCGATCCGCGAGACGTTCGCCGATGTCGGGGCGACGATCGCCGCTAACTTCCACGTCGCTATGCCGCCTTATGGAACAAGCTTTTTGTCGGAACTTTCGCCAGCGTAGCCGGCCATGTTCCGGATTAGAATAGAAGGCAAGGGGGAAAGACAGATGGATCGACAAGCGATTGAAAAAGCAGCGGATGTGTTGCGGCAGCGCATGCCGGCATCGCCGGCGATCGGTTTGATTCTCGGTTCGGGGCTCGGCGTGCTCGCCGATGAAATCGAAGAGGCGGTTCGCATTCCGTATGAGGAGATTCCCGGCTTTCCGGTATCGACGGTTGAGGGGCACGCCGGCCGGCTCGTGTACGGCCGGCTTGAAGGGGCGACCGTTGTCGCCATGCAGGGACGGTTTCATTATTATGAAGGATACTCGCTTCGCGAAGTGACGTTCCCCGTCCGGGTGATGAAGGCGCTCGGCGTCCGCGAATTGATCGTGACAAACGCCGCCGGCGGCGTCAATGAACGATTCCAACCCGGCGATTTGATGGTGATCTCCGACCATATCAATTTGCTTGGCACGAATCCGCTCATCGGCCCGAACGACCCGGAGCTTGGTCCGCGCTTTCCAGACATGACCGAAGCATACAGCCGGCGCCTGCGCCAGCTCGCCAAAGACGCGGCGGCAAGGCTCGGCATTCGCCTGCACGAAGGGGTGTATGTCGCCAACACCGGTCCATCATACGAAACGCCGGCGGAAATTCGCATGATCCGGGCGCTTGGCGGTGATGCGGTCGGCATGTCAACCGTTCCGGAAGTGATCGTCGCCCGCCATGCCGGCATGGAGGTGCTCGGCATTTCATGTATTTCCAACTTAGCGGCTGGCATGACTGATGCTCCTCTCCATCATGACGAAGTCGTCGAAACAGCCGAGCGGGTGAAAGCCGACTTTTTGCGGCTCGTGAAAGCGATTGTCGCCGAACTGGCGAAATAACGAGAGGTGATCGGGATGAGAATGGTCGATTTGATTGCCAAAAAGCGCGATGGAAAGGCGCTGATGACGGAAGAGCTGGAGTGGATCATCCGCGGTTATACGAACGGAGACATTCCCGATTATCAAATGAGCGCGTTGGCGATGGCCATTTATTTTCGCGGCATGACCGCCGAAGAGACAGCGGCGTTGACGATGGCGATCGTGCACTCCGGCGAGGTCATCGATCTGTCAGGCATTCGCGGCGTGAAAGTCGATAAGCATTCCACAGGCGGCGTTGGCGATACGACAACGCTCGTGTTAGGCCCGCTTGTCGCGTCCGTCGGCGTGCCGGTGGCGAAAATGTCCGGGCGCGGTCTCGGCCATACGGGCGGCACGATCGACAAGCTCGAGTCCGTGCCCGGATTTCATGTCGAAATCAGCAAAGACGAATTTCTCCGGCTCGTCAATGAGAATCAGATCGCCATTATCGGCCAAACGGGCGACTTGACGCCGGCGGATAAAAAATTGTACGCACTCCGCGACGTGACCGCCACCGTCAACAGCATTCCGCTGATCGCTTCCTCGATCATGAGCAAAAAAATCGCCGCCGGGGCTGACGCGATCGTCTTAGACGTCAAAACGGGGGCCGGAGCGTTTATGAAGGATCTCGATGGCGCCCGCCAGCTTGCTCGGGCGATGGTCGAGATCGGCAAGCGCGTCGGCCGCCGGACGATGGCGGTCATTTCCGATATGAGCCAGCCGCTCGGTTACGCGGTCGGTAACGCCTTGGAAGTGAAAGAGGCGATCGCTACTTTGCAAGGAAACGGGCCGCGCGATTTAACGGAACTTTGTTTGACGCTTGGCAGCCATATGGTGTACTTGGCCGAAAAAGCGCCGTCGCTTGCCGAAGCGCGCCGCCTGCTGGAGGAAGCGCTTTGCAGCGGAAAGGCAGCCGCAAAAATGAAAACGTTTTTGGCGGCCCAAGGCGGCGATCCGTCGGTTGTTGACGACCCGGACAAATTGCCGCGCGCCGCGCATACGATCCCCGTTGCCGCTGGCGAGGACGGTTATGTGGCCGAGATCGTTGCCGATGAAGTCGGCACGGCCGCCATGTGGCTTGGCGCCGGGCGGGCGACAAAGGAAGACGCCATCGATTTGGCGGTCGGCATCGTGCTTCATAAGAAAATTGGCGACCGTGTGCAAAAAGGGGAAACGCTCGCCACGATTCACAGCAACCGCGCCGATGTGCGCGACGTGGAAGAAAAACTGGCCGCGGCCATTCGGATTTCGCCGCAGCCGGCCGCTCCGCCGCCGCTCATTTACGAGACGATCGGCTGAGGCGAAGCTGTTAGAAAACGCTCGAAACAGTGGGTTTCGGGCGTTTTTTTATTTTGGGTTCGTTTGTATAAAAATATCTCTGTTGGAAAAAATGGCATGTATAAAGAATGGAGGTTTGGGAGATGAAAACGACAGTCATTCGTCTGCTTTTCTTGCCGCTTCTTCTGTTCCTTCCCCTTTCCGTGCACGCCGAGGAAAAAGAGGCGAAGGGAGCGAAGGCCGAACTAGCCGCTGAGGCGAAATCAGCGATTTTGATCGAACGCGACACAGGAAAAGTGTTGTACGAGAAAAATGCTCATGAAAAACTGCCGCCGGCGAGCATGACGAAAATTATGACGATGTTGCTGATCATGGAGGCGATCGATGAAGGAAAGCTCTCCTACGATGAGAAAGTACGGGCGAGCGAATACGCCGCTTCCATGGGCGGCTCGCAAATTTTCCTTGAACCGGGTGAGGAAATGACGGTTGACGAGCTGCTGCGCGGCATCGCCATCGGTTCGGCGAACGATGCTTCGGTCGCCCTGGCCGAACGGATTGCCGGGTCAGAAGAGGCGTTTGTCGAAATGATGAACGAAAAGGCAAAGCGGCTAGGCTTAAACGACACTCATTTTGTCAACGCGACCGGTTTGCCGGCGGAACATCACTACAGCAGCGCTTATGATATGGCCATGATGGCGCGCGAATTGTTGAAGTATGAAGATATTACGAAATATACGAGCAAATACGAAGACTATTTGCGCGAACAGACGGACAAAAAGTTTTGGCTTGTGAATACCAACCGGCTTGTCAAGTTTTATCCCGGTGTTGACGGGCTGAAAACCGGCTTTACGAGCGAGGCGGGTTATTGTTTGACCGCGACAGCGAAAAAGAATGGCATGCGCGTCATTGCCGTCATTTTTGGGGCGCCGACGCCGAAAGCGCGCAATGCGCAAATGACGAAAATGCTCGACTATGCGTTTCAACAATATCAGACCCACCCGGTATACGAACGGAATCAAACGATCGCTCGCGTGGAAGTGAGCAAAGGCAAGCAAACATCGGTGGCAGCGGTGACATCGGAACCGGTATCGGTGCTGACGAAAAAGGGGCAGTCGGTCGAGCAGATTGAGAAAATCGTCAAGGTGAAAGAACGGGTACAAGCCCCAATTCGCAAAGGTGATGAGCTTGGCGTTTTGATTTTGAAAGAGGATGGAAAAGAGATCGTGCGCAGCCCGCTTGTCGCCAAGCAAACGGTCGAAGAAGCGAGCTTTTGGGACTTGTTTAAGCGGGTGTTTAGTCGTTTCGTGCAGGCGGGATGATGTCAAGTTTTGCCGCCTTTTCACTCTCTTTGGCGAACGGGTACTAGTTTTGTCGGGCGGCAGGATTTCCGAGCGCGGGCAGCGAAACTTCTCCGTATCCTGAAATGGACAAGGAGGAAGACGCTGTGAGTCTCGCGATTGACTTAGAAGTGAAACAAGACGTGCTGATCGTTCGCCTGTCCGGGGAGCTCGACCATCATACGGCCGAAGCGTTGCGCGAACAAGTGACGGATGTGCTCGAAAACCAGGGCATCCGCCATATCGTGCTCAATTTAGGTCAGTTGACATTTATGGACAGCTCAGGTCTTGGCGTCATTTTAGGACGCTACAAACAGATCAAAAACATGGGCGGTCAGATGGTCGTCTGCGCGGTGTCGCCGGCCGTCAAGCGCCTGTTTGATATGTCGGGACTATTTAAAATTATTCGCTTGGAAGCGGATGAGCAATTTGCTTTGCAGGCATTGGGGGTGGCGTAAATGCGCAACGAAATGCACCTCCAATTTTCCGCGCGCAGCGAAAACGAATCGTTTGCCCGGGTGACGGTGGCGGCGTTCGTCGCCCAGCTCGATCCAACGATGGACGAGTTGACGGAAATCAAAACGGTCGTCTCAGAGGCGGTCACCAACGCCATTATCCATGGCTATAACAACGACCCGAACGGCATTGTCTCTATTTCCGTCATCATTGAAGACGGCATCGTCCATTTGACCGTGAGGGACGAAGGGGTCGGCATCGCCAATATTGATGAGGCGCGCCAGCCGCTGTTTACGACCAAACCGGAACTAGAGCGTTCGGGAATGGGATTTACCATTATGGAGAACTTCATGGACGAAGTCATCATTGAATCGGAAGTGAACAAAGGGACGACCGTGTATTTGAAAAAGCATATTGCCAAAAGCCAAGCGCTATGTAACTGAGGGAGACATGCCTATGGATGTCGATGTCAAGCAAGATCAGTCGCCAATCAAAGACCAGGAGATGAAGGAGCTGATCCGCCGCAGCCAAGCAGGCGATCAAGAAGCGCGCGATGAAATTATTGAAAAAAACATGCGCCTCGTCTGGTCGGTCGTCCAACGTTTTTTAAATCGCGGCTATGAGGCCGACGACTTGTTCCAAATCGGCTGCATCGGCTTGTTAAAATCGGTCGACAAATTTGATTTGTCGTATGACGTCAAGTTTTCGACGTACGCCGTGCCGATGATCATCGGGGAGATTCAGCGTTTTCTTCGCGATGACGGCACTGTCAAAGTGAGCCGCTCGCTGAAAGAGATGGGCAATAAAATCCGCAAGGCCAAAGACGAGCTGTCAAAAGCGCGCGGACGGGCGCCGACGGTCACCGAAATCGCCGATCATTTGGGCATTGCCAAAGAAGAGGTTGTCCTCGCTCAAGAGGCCGTCCGCACGCCGACGTCGATTCACGAAACGGTGTACGAAAACGACGGCGATCCGATCACGCTGCTCGATCAAATCGCCGACGATGACGAGGCGTCATGGTTTGACAAAATCGCTTTGAAAAAAGCGATCGAAGAGCTTGATGAGCGCGAGCGGCTCATTGTCTATTTGCGCTACTACAAAGATCAAACCCAGTCCGAAGTGGCAGCAAGACTCGGCATCTCTCAAGTGCAAGTATCCCGGCTGGAGAAAAAAATCTTACAGCACATCAAAGAGAAAATGGATGGCTAGAAGCCTGCTTGATGAAAGAATGGGCCTTCGCTGCCCATTCTTTTCTATTTTTATGAAATCGATGGTGAATGCGGCCGAACCGCATGATCGGCTTGACTGTCCACCAAACTAATGAAAAAAAGACAAAGGTGTGAAGCAAATGGCCAACACCGTATTCATTAAGCCGCGCCATCGCGTGCAAGTCGAGCCGGGGGCGGCGGTCACGCTCGGACAAGCGGCGCAAATCGCTGCGGCGGATGGCGAACTCGTCGAGCGGCTGCGGGCGGTCCCGCTCTACCGGGTGCAGCCAAGCGATAAAACGATCGTCATTATCGACATGATGCAAATGGTCAAGGCCGTGCTCGATGTCGATGAATCGCTCGATGTGCAGATGGTTGGCCCATCGCAGACGATCGTTGAAGTCGTGTATGAAAAGCGAAAAGTTCCGTTCGTCGTGTTCCTGCTCGTTTGGCTTCTTCTGTTCGTCGGTTCGGCGATGGCGATTATGAATTTCCACGAAGATGTGAGCATGCAACGGGTGCATCGCCATTTGTATGAAATGATCACCGGTCAGACGGTGGATAAGCCGCTTCTTTTGCAAATTCCATATTCGCTTGGGCTCGGGATCGGGATGATTTTGTTTTTTAACCATTGGTTCCGCAAACGCATCAACGAGGAGCCCAGCCCTCTGGAAGTCGAAATGTTCAACTACCAGCAGGCCATTGACCAGTATGTCATTTTGCATGAAAACAAGGAAAGCATGAGGCACCTTGACGACGCTTGAGATTTTGCTGGTAGTGTTCGTCGGCTTCGCTGGAGGGTTGGCGGTCGGAACCGGCTTTGTCGCCTTTTTGGTCGTGCTTGGCGTCATCCCGCGCCTGACGCAGCTGACGAAAACGATGAAGCGCATTCACGCTTATGAATGGGGCGCGGTGTTTGGCGCTCTCGTCGGCGGTTGGGTGAGCCTTCGCCATTCGGTTTTCCATTTGTCCAACTATTGGCTGGCGCCGATTGGGCTTCTGCACGGCATATTTGTCGGAATGCTCGCCGCCGCGCTCACCGAAGTGCTGAACGTTTGGCCGATTTTAGCGAAACGAATCGGGGTCGATGAGAGAATCGTCGCTTTATTGATGGCCATCGCCTTTGGCAAGGTGGCGGGCTCTTTGTTTCACTGGCTATATTTTGTCGATCATTTTCGCTGACAAAGGGGGACGAAAACGTGGGATTGAGAACCGATTATCTCCGTGAAGTCAAAGCGTTCCAACCTTCTCCCCCGTACGCGGCCAATGCGGGAAAAGCGTTTCTTGTCGGCGGGGCGCTTTGCGCGCTGGCGCAATGGCTGGCTAATTGGTATGGCGGTACGTTTGCCACTTCAGCGCTCGAGGCCCATTTATGGGCGTCGATCGTCATGGCTGGATTGGCGATCGGACTGACCGCTGTCGGAAAATATGATGACATTAGCCAATTCGCCGGCGCGGGGGCGACGATGCTTCTTACCGGGCTCGCCAATGCGCTCGCTAGCGCCGCCATCGAGCACCGGAGCGAAGGGTGGATGGCCGGGGTGGGCGGGCAGATGTTGAAAGCCGGCGGCGCGGCGATCATTTACGGAGTGATTGCCGCCTATGTGCTCGGTCTGTTCTGGCCGTAGGAAAGAGGGGGGCGCCATGAAGCGCGTCGGAAAACAGACGTGGTTGTTTGATGAAGGAGTCTACATTCAAGCGGCCGCGGCGGCGGTCGGGCCGTTGGAAGCGGATGGGCCGCTCGGAAAGTATTTTGATATTTGTTATCGCGACCTATATTGCGGGGAAAAGACGTGGGAGCTGGCCGAGCGGCGGCTGATGCGGGAGGCGGTCGGCCGCTGCTTGCAAAAGGCGGGCGTTTCCGCTGAAGAGGTCGATCTGTTTTTGGCCGGCGATTTGTTAAACCAACAGGCTACATCCAACTATGTCGCTCGCGAGCTGCCGATTCCGTTTTTATGTTTGTTTGGCGCCTGCTCCACTTCGATGCAGACGTTGGCCGCCGCCGCCGCGTTGGTTGCCGGCGGATTGGCCGATCGGGCGCTCACGGCGACAAGCAGTCATAACGCCACGGCTGAACGGCAGTTTCGCTATCCGACCGAACTCGGAGTGCAAAAGCCGAAAACGGCGACGTTTACGGTCACCGGCGCCGGCGCAGCGCTCATCGGGCGCACCCCGGGGCGCTGGCGCATCCGGGCGGCGACGATCGGCAAAGTGATCGATGCCGGGCTGACCAATCCGCTCGATATGGGAGCGGCGATGGCTCCGGCTGCGGCCGATACGATCGAGCAGCATTTCCGCGACTTAGGCGCATCGCCAAGCGATTACGACTTGATTGTCACCGGCGACTTGTCGCGCGTCGGCAGCGTCATCGTTCGGGAGCTGCTTGCCGAAGCGGGCTATGACGTCAGCGAGATGTACAACGATTGCGGGCTGATGATCTACCGGCCGGATCAAAAGGTGTTCGCCGGCGGCAGCGGCTGTGCGTGCTCGGCCGTTGTCACGTACGGCTATTTGCTTCATGAACTTGCCCGCGGTGCGTTTCGCCGTCTGTTTGTCGTCGCGACCGGGGCGCTGTTGAGCCAAACGATGGTGCAGCAAAAACAGTCGATCCCGGCTATCGCTCACGGTGTCGTCATCGAAGCGGCCGGGCAAGAGCCGGATGGGCCACGATCGGGGGGAATGTGAGATGGAATATGTCCGCGCGTTTTTGGCCGGCGGGCTTGTATGCGTCATCGCCCAGCTCCTGATCGACCGCGGCCGATGGACGCCGGCCGGGGTGGCCAGCCTGTTGGTCGTCCTCGGCGTCATCCTCGGGTTTGGCGGCGTATACGATCGATGGGTCGCTTCGGTCGGTGCGGGGGCGATGTTGCCGTTAAGCGGGTTGGGCTACGTTTTCGCGAAAGGCGTCATGGTCGGGCCGCCGCCAAGCGGACTTGTCGCGACCGGGGGAGCCGTCTTCCGCTTCGCTGGCGCGTTGCTCGCTTTTATGGTGGCGGGTTCGTTTGCCGCGGCGCTTATTTGCAAACCGAAAGGGTAGAGACGATGGAAAAACGACGGGTCATTTTAGTGACGGACGGAGACGAATTCGCCTGCCGAGCGATCGAACGGGTCGCCGCCGACGTCGGCGGCCGCTGCATCTCCTGCTCGCGAGGCAATCCGACCAAGTTGAGCGGCGAGGAGCTCGTCAAACTGATTTTGCAGACGCCGCACGATCCGGTGTTTGTGATGTTTGACGACTGTGGCGCCATCGGTGAGGGAGCGGGCGAAGAGGCGCTTCGCTATGTGGCGACGCACGAGCAAATCGAGGTGCTTGGCGCGCTGGCGGTTGCATCCAACACGCATCAGCACGAATGGACAAAGGTGCATGTGAGCATCGACCGCGACGGCGTGATGACCGAATACGGGGTCGATAAAGAAGGGATCCGCGATTTGGATGTGGGCCGCATCAACGGCGATACCGTCTACTGTCTTGACCAGCTGAACATCCCGCTGATTGTCGGCATCGGCGACATCGGAAAAATGGGGCGCCGCGACCGTGCCGAACATGGGGCACCCATTACGCGCAAAGCGGTTGAGTTGATTCTTGAAAGGAGTGGTGGCCATGGCGGAAAAAGAAAAAAAGAAGACGCCGATAGCGGGCAATCTCATTGACAATGCCAAGTTTTTGCAGGCGCGAATCGGCGTCGGCACAAGCTTTGATTTAGGCGTGCGAAAAATTCGTGTCTTAAACCGGGAAGTACATATTTATTACTGCAACGGTTTATGTGACACGCAATACATCATCGAATTATTGAAGCAAATCGTGCGCGTCAACGATGATGAACGGCAAGAATCGCAAGCGTGGAAAATCATTGAAAATCGGCTTGTCCATCAGCAAGTGAGCCCGGTGATGAGCCTCGATGAGGCCGTCGATAAGCTGCTTTCCGGGCTGATCATCGTCCTTGTCGAAGGGGAATCGACCGGGTTTGCGGTCGACGTCCGCAGCTATCCGGGCCGGCAGCCGCAGGAGCCGGACACAGAAAAAGTGGTGCGCGGCGCCCGCGACGGCTATGTCGAGAACATTATCGTCAATACGGCGCTCACCCGCCGACGCATCCGCGACGAGCGGCTGCGCTTTGAAATGTTGCAAGTCGGTGAGCGATCGAAAACAGACGTATGCATCGCCTATATTCAAGATATCGCCGACCCCGGGCTGGTTGAGCTGATCAAAAAAGAGCTTCAACAAATCCATGTTGATGGCTTGACCATGGGCGACAAAACGGTTGAAGAGTTTTTAGTCAAGCAAGGCTACAACCCCTATCCGCTCGTCCGGTACACGGAGCGGCCTGATGTGGCGGCGACGCATTTGCTTGAAGGGCATGTGCTCATTATGGTCGATACATCGCCAAGCGTCATCATTACGCCGACGACGTTTTTCCACCATGTCCAGCACGCCGAAGAGTATCGGCAGTCGCCGGGGGTCGGAACGTTTGTCCGCTGGGTGCGGTTTTTAGGCATTTTGTCGTCGCTGTTTCTGCTGCCGCTGTGGGTGCTGTTCGTTTTAGATCCGTCGCTGTTGCCGAAATCGTGGGCGTTTATCGGCCCGAACAAACAAACGAACATCCCGATTGTCGTGCAAATTTTGTTGGCCGATTTTGGGATCGAATTTCTGCGCATGGCCGCCATCCACACGCCGACGCCGCTCTCAACGGCTATGGGCTTAATCGCCGCCGTCCTCATCGGGCAAATCGCTATCGATGTCGGCTTGTTTGTGCCCGAAGTCATTTTGTACGTCGCGGTGGCCGCGATCGGCTCTTTTGCGACGCCGAGCTACGAATTGAGTGTCGCCAATAAAATTTCCCGGCTTGTTCTCGTTATTTTTGTCGCGCTGTTTCACGTGCCGGGGCTCGTCATCGGCACGACCGTTTATTTGCTTTGGCTCGTCAGCATTCGCTCGCTCAATACCCCGTATTTATGGCCGTTCATTCCGTTCGATCCGGCAGCGTTTATGCAAATTATCGTCCGCCGTTCCGCCGCCGGGGCGAAAGTGCGTCCGAGCATCGTCCATCCGCAGGACCGGCAAAAACAACCGACGTGATCCCGCGCCCCTTTACCCGGCGGCCGCTCCCGATGGCATGGATGGGCGGCCGCTTTTTCGCTGTTGGCGCTATTGCAACTTTTTTGTCATTATGATAACGTAATATTTGATATTTACCGCCTTTTCCGAGCGGTGAAGCGGACGTTCGTTTTGGTGCGAACGCGCCAACGGGCATGTCCGAATCGCAGCCTAGTGCGCGGCAGAGCCGGTTGCTCTGCGGTTTTGTTTTTTCAGGGTCGCTGTCGGCGGCCAACGGCTTTTGGCTTTTCGTGCGCCATTTTGATGAGGAATGAGGGATGGTCGTGTTTTTGCATGGAACAAGCCGCGTCAATGAAAAAGGACATTTGGAAATCGGCGGCGTCGATGTCGTCGAACTGGCTGAGACGTACGGCACGCCGCTTTACATTTATGATGTTGCCTTGATCCGCGCCCGGGCGCGCGCGTTTCAGGAAGCGTTCCGCCGCCATGGCGTGCGGGCGCAGGTCGCTTACGCCAGCAAGGCGTTTTCTTCCATCGCCATGGTGCAGCTCGCCGCCGAGGAAGGGCTGTCGCTTGACGTCGTGTCGGGCGGGGAATTGCATACAGCGCTTGTCGCCGGATTTCCGCCGGAGCGCATCCATTTTCACGGCAATAACAAAAGCCGGGAGGAGCTGGCGATGGCGCTCGAATCCGGCATCGGCTGCATCGTCGTCGACAATTTTTACGAGTTGGAGTTGATCGAAGAGCTGGCAGAGGCCTCCGGTCGAACGGTGCCGATTTTGCTGCGCGTCACGCCGGGAGTTGAAGCGCATACCCATGACTATATTTTAACAGGACAAGAGGACTCGAAGTTTGGTTTTGATTTGCACAATGGACAAGCTGATCAGGCGTTTCGGCGCGTGATGTCGGCGAAGGCGTTTCGGCTGTTGGGCGTCCATTGCCATATCGGCTCGCAAATTTTTGAAACCGCCGGATTTGTGCTCGCGACGCAAAAAGTGTTTGCCAAGCTGGCCGAGTGGAATCGCGAGCACCGTTTCGTCCCCGAAGTGGTCAACCTTGGCGGGGGATTCGGCATTCGCTATACCGAAGAGGATGATCCGATTCCCGTGGCGATGTACGTCGATTGCATCGTTGAGGAAGCGAAAAAACAAGCCCGCGAATACGGGCTGTCGCTTCCGGAAATTTGGATTGAGCCGGGGCGCTCGCTTGTCGGCGATGCCGGCACGACGATTTATACGATCGGCTCGCGCAAAGACGTGCCAAACGTCCGAACGTACGTGGCCGTTGATGGTGGCATGAGCGACAACATTCGCCCGGCGCTGTATGGGGCGAAATACGAAGCGATGCTCGCCAACCGGATGTGGGGAGAGCGGACGGAAGTCGTATCCATTGCCGGAAAGTGCTGCGAGTCAGGCGATATGCTCATTTGGGATTTGGCGCTCCCGGAAGCGAAACCGGGCGATTATTTAGCCGTTTTTTGCACGGGAGCGTACGGCTATTCGATGGCGAACAACTACAATCGCCTGCCGCGCCCGGCTGTCGTCTTTGTTGAAAACGGCGATGCCCAGCTCGTTGTGAAGCGGGAGACGTATGACGATTTGATTCAGTATGATTTGCCTTGGAAAACGAAAGTGAAAAAGTGAAGGCCGCCGGTTTGGGAAGCGGCCTTGACAACCGATCGGCGCCCGTTGTCCTTGCGGGCGCCGATTTTCATTGCTGATCTTGGCTGGAGTTCGAGGAAAATGCTGATTTAATCGCGTTCCAAATCTCTTTCAAGATGTCGATCACGTTTTGAATGAACGTTTTTCCTTCTTTCGACTGCAAAAACGCCGACAGCTGTTCTTTCGCTTTGCTCAGCTGGTCATTGACTTGATCCCAGTTGATATTGGCGTTTTGCATTTTATGAAGGAGAGACATAAGGCTGTTGATTTCATTCTCGCTCAGCGTAATGCCGAGGTCAGCGGCGATTTTTTCGATCAGAGCCCGCAAATCGGCATCCGTTTGCGGCGGATTGGCGGCCATTTCTTCTTTGATTTTTGCCAGCAAAGCGACCGCCTTGTCCGGACCGATCGAATCAGCCAGCTTCGCCGTTTGCACCATTTCCTCGTTCGCCACTTTTTTGACATCATCAGGGATGGCTTGGTCCGAGGAAATTTCATACGCCTTCATCAATCCGGTCAGCGCCGCGGTGCCGGAAACGGGAAACGGAGCGGTGATGTAAATGTCGGCGTCTTTCACCCCGGCGGTAATCAAGGCGTTCGTATACATCTCTTTCGTCACCCATGTGATGTTGTGGGTTTCAACACGCAGCCCTGAGCCGGGTTCGCGAATCGTGATCATGGACGAAGAAATGGCGCGCGTCCCGATTTGGGCTTTCGGGATGAGCCCGCCCAAATATTTATGCTCTTCGGCGTTCGAGACAGTGATCGTTTGCGCCCCGTCCGGCGCTTTCATTTCTTCAAGCACTTTTTGCTTTTGGTCGCTTGTTAAATTTTCGCCGAGCGTCACAATGACGTCGCCCGGTGCCGCATCGGCCGCGGCGATCGCCGGCAACATCAGCATGATAACCGCCAGCAGCGATGAAGCGATCATTCGTTTCACCTAGCTCGCCTCCTGTTCATGGAACATGCACCATCATTATATCGCATCCCCGCCGTTTTTGTCTTTGACTTTCTTTCTCCCAATCATCCATGGTATGATAGAAGCGATTGAGGCACAAGCAAAGGAGCGAAAGCATCATGGCGAAAAAAGGGTATATTTTGATGGAAAACGGCGGGAAAATTGAATTCGAACTGTTTCCGAATGAGGCGCCGGTGACGGTGGCCAATTTTGAAAAATTAGCGAATGAAGGATTTTATGACGGATTAACCTTCCACCGCGTCATCCCCGGGTTCGTCAGCCAAGGGGGCTGCCCGCGCGGCAACGGGACGGGCGATGCCGGCTATACGATTCCGTGCGAGACGGACAACAATCCGCACCGCCATGTCGCCGGGGCGATTTCGATGGCGCACCGCGGCCGCGACACCGGGAGCTGCCAGTTTTTCATCGTTCATGAGCCGCAGCCGCACCTCGATGGGATGCATACCGTCTTCGGCCAAGTAACGTCTGGGCTGGACGTTGTCAAGGCGATGAAAAACGGCGATGTGATGAAGGAAGTGAAAGTGTTTGACGAACAATAAGCGGCCGGCGGGGGACGATGAGCGGACAAGGCGCAACAACTGGCGGCTGTTTTTTCTATTGGTAGCGGCCAGCCTGTTATGGGGGGCGGCGTATTGGATTTGGATTGTCAAATGATGACGCTTGGAAGCTGACATGGTATAATAAAAACAGCATGGTGATGCATCCTTCGGGGCAGGGTGAAATTCCCGACCGGCGGTGATGAGGCGACGCGCCTCTCAGCCCGCGAGCCTGATTGGCACGATCCGGTGCGATTCCGGAGCCGACAGTATAGTCTGGATGGGAGAAGGATGGCGATGTGCGCATGGTGGCTGATGGCGCTGTGCCGAAAGCGGGCAGCCCTCGGCGGCCAACAGGGCAACGGTGTCTAGACGGCACGTGCAGCCATAGGAGGCGAACGAATGTTTTGTTCGCTGTTATGCGCATCATGACTCATTCTCTCGCATCCCAAAGCCCCGGAGTCGTTCCGGGGATTTTTATTTTTGCGAAAGAAAAAGGTGAAAGCCGTGTATCGAGACGAAGATTACATGCGCTTGGCGTTGAATGTCGCGAAAGCCGGCAGCGGACAAACATCGCCGAACCCGCTTGTCGGCGCGGTTGTCGTCAACGGCGGGGAAGTGGTCGGGCTTGGCGCCCATTTGAAAGCCGGACAGCCGCACGCCGAAGTGCATGCGATTCGTATGGCCGGCGACAAAGCGCGCGGCGCCACGGTGTATGTGACGCTGGAGCCGTGCAGCCATTACGGCAAAACGCCGCCGTGCGCCGATTTGCTTATCGAAGCCGGCGTCCGCCGCGTCGTCGTCGCCACGACCGATCCGAATCCGCTTGTGGCGGGAAAAGGAATTGACAAGCTGCGCCAAGCGGGCATTCACGTCGACGTTGGCATCTTAAAAGAAGAAGCGGATGAACTCAACCGGATGTTTTTCCATTCCATTGCGACAAAGACGCCGTTTGTGACGCTGAAATACGCGTGCAGCCTCGACGGCAAAATCGCGACGGCGACAGGGGAAAGCCAATGGATCACATCGAGCGCGGCCCGTGAGGATGTCCATCGTCTCCGCGCCCAGCATGACGCCATTTTGGTCGGCGTCAACACCGTGATCGCGGACAACCCAAAGCTCACCGTTCGCATCGGGGAACAGCGGAAAAACCCGCTGCGCATTATTTTGGACACCCGCTTGCGCACCCCGCTTGACGCCCACGTCGTCACCGACCGTGAGGCGGAGACGTGGATCATCGCCGGCCGAGGCGCCAGTCGGGAAAAAGCGGCGGCATACGAGCGTCGGGGCGTGCGCGTCGTGTCGCTGCCGACCGATCGAGTGGAGGTCGGCGATGTGCTTCGCTTGCTCGGCGAACAGAAGGTGATGTCGCTGTTTGTAGAAGGCGGTTCGCGCGTCCATGACAGCTTTCTCCGCGCGGGAGCGGTCAATGAAGTGGTGGCCTACATAGCCCCGAAGCTGATCGGCGGGCAGGATGCCCCTACGCCGATCGGCGGCCTCGGCTTCCCGCGTCTCGCCGAAGCGCTCGAGCTTGACATCCGGCGGGTCGAAAGGATCGGTCCGGACGTGAAAATCGCCGCTGTTCCGAAGCGAAAGGAGGAAGCGTGATGTTTACCGGCATCATCGAAGAGATCGGCACGATCGAGCGGATGAACGCAACCGGGGACGCCATCGTCATGGCCATCAGCGCCAAGCGGGTGCTTGAAGATGTGCAACTTGGCGACAGCATCGCTGTCAATGGCGTCTGTCTCACCGTCACATCGTTTGACGACCGCCGGTTTACGGTTGACATCATGCCGGAGACGGTGAAAGCGACGGCGCTGAAGACGCTAAAGCCCGGATCGAAGGTGAACTTGGAGCGGGCGATGGCGGCCAACGGGCGGTTTGGCGGCCATTTCGTCAGCGGGCACGTGGACGGCGTCGGACGCATCATTCGCCAGTGGCCGAAAGCGAACGCGGTTTATTATGAAATCGAAGTGCCGGCTTCACTGCGCGCGTATATGATGGAGAAAGGATCGGTGGCGGTCGATGGCACAAGTTTGACCATTTTCGGGTTGAGCGAGCGCACGTTCACCGTTTCGCTGATCCCTCATACACGGGCGGCCACCATTTTAGGTGAAAAGCGGCCCGGCGACCTCGTCAATATTGAGTGCGACATGATTGGCAAATATGTCGCCGCTTTTCTTGCCGCCAAAGCAGCGCCGCCAGCGCGCGGGTTGACGGTTGACTTTTTAGAGCAGCACGGGTACAAATAAGCCGGAAAAAGGGGGGGCACTGGGCTGATGTTTGATTCCATCGCAGCGGCGCTGACCGCGCTTGCCAACGGAGAAGTGATCATCGTCTGCGACGATGAAGACCGGGAAAACGAAGGGGATTTTGTCGCGCTGGCCGAAAAGGTGACGCCGGATATCATTAATTTTATGATTACGCACGGTCGCGGGCTCGTCTGCGTGCCGATCACGGAAGAGTTGGCGGAACGCCTCGGCTTAGAGCCGATGGTTGCCCATAACACCGATGCGCACGGCACGGCGTTTACGGTGAGCATCGACTACAAAACGACAACGACCGGCATTAGCGCTCATGAGCGGGCGGCGACGATTCAGGCGCTGCTTGACCCGAATGTCAAAGCGAGCGATTTCAAGCGGCCAGGCCATATTTTTCCGCTCATTGCGAAAAAAGGCGGCGTGCTGCGGCGCGCCGGCCATACGGAAGCGGCTGTTGACTTGGCCCGGCTGTGCGGGGCGGCGCCGGCCGGCGTCATCTGCGAAATCATTAAAGAAGACGGAACGATGGCGCGCGTTCCCGATTTGCGGCAGATGGCTGACCAGTTTGGCTTGAAGATGATCACGATCAAAGACTTGATCGCCTATCGGAGCGAGCGGGAAAAGCTTGTCAAGCGCGAAGTGGACATCTGGCTGCCGACCGAATTTGGCGAATTCCGCGCCATCGGTTATACGAATGTGCTCGACGGAAAAGAGCATGTGGCGCTTGTCAAAGGAGAGATCACCCCGGACGAGCCGATTCTCGTGCGCGTCCATTCCGAATGCTTAACGGGCGATGTGTTCGGCTCTTACCGGTGCGATTGCGGACCGCAGCTGCACGCGGCGCTTCGGCAAATCGAGGCGGAAGGGCGCGGAGTGTTGCTGTACGTGCGCCAAGAGGGGCGCGGCATCGGCCTTATGAACAAGCTGCGCGCCTACAAGCTGCAGGAGCAAGGCTATGACACGGTCGAAGCGAACGAAAAGCTCGGCTTCCCGGCCGATTTGCGCGATTACGGCATCGGGGCGCAAATGTTGAAAGACCTCGGCGTGACGAAAATGCGTCTGCTCACGAATAACCCGCGCAAAATCGCGGGCTTAAAAGGGCACGGGCTCGAGGTCGTCGAACGTGTGCCGCTCGAGATGCCACCGAAAAAGGAAAACGAACAGTATTTGCGCACGAAATACGAAAAATTAGGGCATATGCTTCATTTTTAGATGAAAGGGGAACGAATGATGAACGTCATTGAAGGCCATCTCGTTGGTACAGGACTGAAAATCGCCATCGTCGTTGCACGCTTTAACGAATTCATCACCGGCAAACTGTTGTCCGGGGCGATTGACGGTTTGACGCGACACGGCGTCAGCGATCATGACATCACCGTCGCCTGGGTGCCGGGCGCGTTTGAGATTCCGCTTGTGGCGAAAAAACTGGCCGAATCGAAGCAGTTCGACGCCGTCATTACGCTTGGCGCCGTCATCCGCGGCGCCACGAGCCATTTTGACTACGTCTGCAGTGAAGCGGCCAAAGGCGTTTCTCAGGCCGCGCTTGCGAGCGGCGTCCCGGTCATTTTCGGCGTTTTGACGACCGACACGATCGAGCAGGCGATCGAGCGGGCCGGCACCAAGGCAGGCAATAAAGGCTGGGAAGCGGCCGTGTCGGCCATCGAAATGGCAAACGTGTTGCGGGCATTTGCGTAAAAAAGCAGGAAACGGTTCACAATATCGGTGAGAATGTTTATAATACGTATAGAGAAAATGACAAAAACGTTTCCTGTTCGGAAGCATGTTTGTCGATAATGAGGGATTTTTATGTTCATCCGCTATCGAAAAAACTACGAGAAAATCGCCATGGGGTTGCTGTCGTTTATGCCGACGGAAAAGGACTTGAAACGGCTCCAGCAGACGATCAAACAGTATGAGACGAACGATGACTGGCAGCTGTTTTTATGGAAAGAGGACGAGGATATCGTCGGCCTGATTGGCGTCCTGTTGCGCGCTCCCGATGTGGTGGAAATTCAGCACATTAGCGTCAACCCATCGCACCGCCACCAAGGGATCGGAAAGCAGATGGTCAAAGCGTTGAAAGAGACGTATCCTGACCGTCGACTGTGTGCGAACGAGTGGACGGCTTCGTTTTTGGATAAATGCAACGCCTGCCATGAATAAGGGAACGAGTGCGGCGCGGCTGCGGGCAGCGGAGGGGCATCTATTTCCCCTCCGCTTTCGCCCGTTTTTTTCGTTCGCGCTCAGCGAGAATGCCCGAACGGTCACGACGTTGATGTTTGTTGACCACATCGACGTTGCCAAGGTCGCTTGGCTGCCCCCAAGCGAGCTGCTGTTTGGCGCAGGCGGCGAGGCATTGCTCGTAAAGCGAGCGGTCGCGAATCGGAAGCTCGACGCTTCGGTACGGTTCGCCGCGGACGATTCGCGCGGCGGTGTCGCCAAGGAGCGCTTCGAGCGCCTGATCATCGAGGCCGAGTTGGCGAATCATTCCGCGGGCCTCCTCAAGCAACGCCTGCGCTCGCCGAATGAGGCGGAGCGCCCCCGACATGTTGCCGCGCCGATAATGGTAGAAGGCGACGGCGATTTGAATGAGCACGAGCCATCCGTTTGGCCGTCCGTCTCGCTTCCATTGTTCTTCTAGCAGTTCATGACATTCAAAATAATCGCGGTCGCCGTGAAAATGGACCAAATAGTCGATATACGCTTTCGGGTACACGCCTCACCGTTCCTTTCCCCATCGCCGCCTTCGCCTTCCCTCGTTCAGCCGGGAAGCGCGGGCGCCGTTTTTCTTTCATTATACGCCGCATCGCTGCCGAGGGCAAAAAAGCAACCGATTTCTGCTCGCCCCGCCGCCTGATTATGATACAATAAAATGGGCTGTACGTACGGAAGCCGCTGAGGCGGCGCGCCGAAAAAAATGGTGGGATGGATGTGCAATTGTCATACAATGTGAAAATTGAAGCGTTTGAAGGGCCGCTTGATTTGCTTTTGCATTTGATTCATCGTTATGAAATTGATATTTATAACATCCCTGTGGCGCAAATCACCGAGCAGTATATGGCGTACATTCACGCCATGCAAGAGCTGGAGTTGGACATGGCTAGCGAATATCTGGTCATGGCGGCCACACTGCTCGCCCTAAAAAGCAAAATGTTGCTGCCGGCGCCGGAAGAGGAGGCTGGCGACGGCGAACTGGAGTTCACCGACGACGTGGATCCGCGCGAAGAACTGATGCAGCGGCTGCTCGAATATAAAAAGTTTAAAGAAGCGGCGCGTGCGCTGAAACAGCGCGAAGAAGAGCGGGCGCTCTTGTTTACGAAACCGCCGAGCGATTTGAGCGCCTATGCCGATGAAAAAAAGGCGGCGCCGCTCGATGTAAACGTGTATGATATGCTTGGCGCCCTGTCAAAACTGCTGCGCCGCAAGAAGCTGCAAAAACCGCTGCGGGCCAAAATCGCCCGCCAAGATCTTTCTGTTGAAAAGCGAATGGCAGAGATTTTGCAGGAGCTGCGAGAGACGAACGGGCGGAAAAACTTTTATGATTTATTTCCCGTCTATGACCGCGCTTATATCGTGGTGACGTTTCTAGCCGTTTTGGAGCTGATTAAGCAAAACGAAATCATTGTGGAACAAGAGCGAAATTTCAGCGATTTGTTTCTCGCGGCTAGGCCGAGCGGCTGAGACGCCCATCCGTCGCTTTCTGTTTACGGCTGCAGGCGAGACCGCACCGGATGGGGGCAACGCCGCTAGGTGATGACGGAGCGCAAACAACGGGAAAGGAGGAGGTTGCGCCGGCTCGACGGCCGGACGCGACGGACGAGTGATGGAAGAAAAAGAAGCAGGAAAAACGGGGACGGCTGGCTCACAGCCAGCGGCGCAAGCGATTGTGGAGGCGCTCTTGTTCGCCGCCGGCGATGAAGGGTTGTCGCTCGCCCAAATCGCCGCCGTGCTCGAAATCGACGAGGCGGAGGCGAAAGCGGTGCTCGCGAAGCTGCAAGAAGACTGCGAGCGCGAAGAGCGCGGCATCCAACTCATCGAACTGGGGGGCGTATTCTTGCTGGCGACAAAAAAAGAGCACGCCCCTTATTTAAAGAGGCTTGTCGAAGCTCCGGGTGCATCGCCGCTGTCGCAGGCCGCGCTCGAAACGCTGGCCATTATCGCCTACCGCCAGCCGATTACGCGCGCTGAAATTGAGGAGATTCGCGGGGTGAAAAGCGACAAGCCGCTGCAGACGCTGATGGCGCGGGCGCTCATTAAAGAAGTCGGGCGCGCGGAAGGAACAGGGCGCCCGATTTTGTATGGAACAACGGCCGAATTTCTCGATTATTTCGGGTTGAAAACGCTCGAGGAGCTGCCGCCGCTGCCGGAATGGGCGGACGATCACGAGCCGGAGCGGGAGGCGGATTTGTTTTTTGAAAAATTGACAGAACAATGGAGCGATGAACCATAGCCGTATGGTAAAATAAAGAAAAACAGCTGATCGAGGAAGGGGAGCGCTCATGGACGTTTGCCGCCTGCCGGAGTGAGCAGCGCGGCTTTTTGGTTTGACCGGAGAGAAACGTTCCGTTTGACGTGAGAGCGTGCGCTTTCGTTTTCGTTTGCGAACCGCTCTTTTTTTCTGTCTAACCGAGCCGCTGGAGAAACGGTTGCCGCCAGTTATTCGGTTCGCGGTTTGGTCGGATCGCACGTTGGCGGTTTCACTTCACCGGTCGTTTCCGCAAGTTTTTGTAAGTAGTAGCACTCTTCACGGGCCATATGGTCGGCCATGAGCTTGCATCGTCTTCCACGCCGAGCATGTGCCGATGAAAACTTTACGGGCCATATGGTATGAGCGGCGACAGCACGCCAAGCACTTCCCCTTGCCATGCCATTTCTTCGAGCTCATGAAAAAAGCGTTGGCAGATGGCCATCTCGAGTTCGATTTGATGGTGGAAGCGGGAGAGCGCCGGGAATTGGTGAATGTTAGCCCGCAAGTAGCCGGCCATGTCAATTGCTTTTGCGATGTCTTTGTTTGTTGCCTCGCTCCTATAGGTATGTGTGGCCGGGAATTTGGGTGAATGCGGACAAGAACGATTTCGATGAACCGGCATACGATATGGCGAAAAAAGAGGAGGAGGAGGTTTTTTCCAAATGGACGATCAAACGTTGTTGGCCCAGTATGTGGCCGAGTTGAGCGAATGGGGAGAACAAGTCAGGCAGGCGCTGGCGTGGCGCGGGGCAAGCACGGAGGGAGTCGCGGCGCTGCTGTCCGTAATCGCCGAACATGACGGGGCGTGGACAAAAGAGGAGGTTCGCGAGCTCCAGCGCCGCGCCGATGCGGTGTATGCGGCGGCGCTCCGCCATTACGCCTTCGAGGCGGCCGAGTGGGGAAAACAGGTGGAGCAGGCGCTGGCGTGGCGCGGGGCTGCCGGGGATATCGGGCTTTCCGCCTTGTCTGCTTACATTGACCAACACAACGATGCATGGACCGAAGAAACGATCGCTGCGCTGCAGCAGCTTGTCGATGAGGTGTACGAGCGGGCCGTCCGTCTCATTGGTGCGCCGTCCGGCGAACAAGGGCAAGCGGCGGGGCTAGCCGCTGCCCAGACAGCGGGGGTGATCGTGGCCGAAGCGCGGACGGAGGTGGACGGCGAACGGGAGGATGAACAACGATCAACGCTTGTCGATGAGAAGGAAGAAGCGAACGCGTTGGTGGCGGATGCTGGGAATCAAATCCTATTTCCGGATTCATCATGGGACTCTCTCGGGCGCGAACGACAGCCGGCCGTTCCTCCCGGCAAACATGTTTTGCCGCCGCTGCCGTACAAATATGATGCGCTTGAACCTCATATTTCCGAAGAAATCATGCGCCTGCACCACACGAAACACCATCAAAGCTACGTCGACGGCCTGAATCAAGCGGAGCGGATGATGGCCGAGGCGCGCCGCACGAACCGATTTGAGCTGCTCAAGCATTGGGAGCGGGAGGCGGCGTTCCACGGTTCCGGCCACTATTTGCATACTATTTTTGGTATAATATGGATCCGAACGGCGGCGGCGAGCCGCGCGGGGAACTGCGGGCGCAAATCGAGCGCGATTTCGGCAGTTTCGCTGCCTTTCGCCGCCATTTCACCGAAGCGGCCAAAAGCGCGGAAGGGGTGGGCTGGGCGCTGCTCGTTTGGGCGCCGCGAGCGCATCGGCTTGAAATTTTGCAGGCGGAAAAACACCAGCTGATGGCGCAATGGGATGTGATTCCGCTTCTTGTGCTCGACGTTTGGGAACATGCGTATTATTTGCAATATAAAAACGACCGGGCGGCGTATATTGCCAATTGGTGGAATGTGGTGAATTGGCGCAATGTCGAAGCGCGCTTTGCTAAGGCACAGAAGCTGCGCTGGCCGCCGTTTTAACCGGATGTCCAAACAGGGAGGGTGTTCCAAAAGGGTGGGACACCCTCTTTCATATCGTACTGACCGCTTCTGTCACGCGATAAGTGGTCCCGATCTGCACGGTAGACACCCTTTTTGGTCAGCCGCTATTTTTTCATCATATTTGTCCGCGCCCCGCATACACTTGTACCAAGCACGGCTTGGACGTTTCAACGGTTTTCCTCGCTCGCGCTCATGTCAGCCCAACTTGGAAAGGGGGACAGGCGGTTTCCCTCGCTCGCCGAAGGGAGAGCCTCGCCGATACGCGTGGACAAATGGAAGCGGCTCATAGCTTTGATGGCCCTCGCTGCGGGGATCATCGCATTGATCCCGGGACGGATGGATGCGATGAACGGGGTGAGCGCGAAAAGCGCGATTTTAATGGAGCAGCATTCCGGACGGGTTTTATTTGCCAAAGACGCCTATACAAAGCGGCGCATCGCCAGCATTACGAAAATTATGACCGCCGTTTTAGCGATTGAGTCAGGAAAGATGGATGACCTCGTCACGGTCAGCGCCCGCGCCGTTCGAACGGAAGGGTCGTCGATTTACTTGCGTCAAGGGGAAAAAATCAAGCTGCGCGATTTAGTGTACGGATTGATGCTTCGCTCCGGCAACGATGCGGCGGTGGCGATCGCCGAACATGTCGGCGGCAGCGTTGAAGGGTTTGTGTTTTTAATGAACAAAAAAGCGGCTGAAATCGGGATGCATGATACGGAGTTTGCCAATCCGCACGGCTTGGATGACGCGGAAAACCATTATTCGACCGCTTACGACATGGCGCTCTTGATGCAATACGCGATGAAAAACAGCGAATTTCGCCGCATCTCCGGGACGAAAGTGTATCGCGCGCCCGCCCCTCCGGGAGAGGAAGGTGCAAGGGTGTGGCGGAATAAAAACAAGCTCCTCACCGGCCTTTACGAATATTGCACCGGCGGAAAAACCGGCTATACGAAGCGGGCGCATCGCACGCTGGTGACGACGGCGTCCAAAGATGGGGTCAATTTGATTGCCGTCACGTTGGACGCTCCGGACGATTGGAACGACCACATCGCGATGTACGAATACGGGTTTTCCCATTATCATATCGCGAACGTGAGCGGAAAGCGAATCGTCGGCAAAATCACTGATCCGTTTTATGAAGGACGGCTGCGCGCGGCCCGCGATTTGCAATATCCCGTGACCAGCGAGGAAGAGAACGAATTGCGGGTGAACGTGTATTTGCTGAAGCCGCGCGCCGAGTGGAAAGAAGATCCGGATCGCGTTCCAGCGGCGGTCGGAAAGGCGGTGCTTTATTTGCACGATAAAGCGGTGGATGAGACGCCGCTGCTGTACGAACATAAGAAGGAGGAAAGCGGCGAAAACTCGTTTTGGGATTTATTTTCCTTTTTAGGTGTGAGAAGCGATGGTTAACCTCATTTGGGTCATGATGGCGGTCGTCGGCATCGTCTTTGCAGCGATCAACGGCACGATGGAAGAAGTGAACAAGGCGGTGTTTGAAAGCGCCAAGGAAGCGGTGACGATCAGCATCGGCATGATCAGTGTGTTAGTGTTTTGGCTTGGATTGATGGCCATCGCCGAGCGGGCCGGCCTGCTTCATAAAGTCGCGCGCCTGTTCATGCCCATTGTGCGCCGGCTATTTCCAGAGGTGCCGCCCGGCCATCCGGCGCTCGGCTACATCGTTTCGAACATGGTCGCGAACATGTTCGGCCTTGGTAATGCGGCGACGCCGATGGGCATCAAAGCGATGGAACAGCTAAAACAGCTCAACGGCGGCCGCGATGAGGCCAGCCGGTCGATGGTGACGTTTTTGGCCATTAACACGTCAAGCATTACGCTCATTCCGGCGACCGTCATTTCGATTCGCATGACGTACGGTTCGGCGGCGCCGGGCGAAATTATCGGCACGACCGTCGTCGCCTCGACGATTTCGACGGTCGGGGCAGTATTGATCGACCGGTATTATTACTGGAAACGGACGCGGAAAGGCGGGAAACGGTGATGGCCATCGTCCAGCTTCTTTCCACATGGTTGATCCCGGCGCTCATCGCTTTTATTTTGCTTTACGGTACAGCAAAGAAAGTGCCGACCTACGAAACGTTTGTCGAAGGCGGCAAAGAAGGAATTGAAATCGCGTTTTCGCTTATTCCGTATTTGGTCGGCATGCTGGTGTCGGTGGCGATCTTTCGGGCATCGGGGGCGCTTGATGCGTTGATGGCAGCTATCGAACCGTTCGCCGAGGCGATCGGGATGCCGGCGGAAATCGTTCCGCTGGCGGCTCTGCGCACGATTTCCGGCACGGCGGCGCTCGGCATGACGACCGATTTGATCGCCACCTACGGCCCCGATTCGTTTATCGGTCGCCTCGCTGCTACGATTCAAGGAAGCACGGAGACGACGCTGTACGTGCTTACGGTGTATTTCGGCGCCGTCGGCGTCAAAAAAATGGGCGACGCGTTAAAAGTCGGCGTTTTAGCGGACATTCTTAGCTTGATCGTTTCCTTTTTCATCGTCTTGCTCGTTTTCGGGCGCTGACAGCGTCCGCTTTCCCGCCAAACCGGCGGGTTTTTTCGTTTGTGATGAAGAAAAAGAGAAGCGCTGCGCTTGTATCTATGTCGCGGAAAGGGTAAGATGATGAAAGAGGTGAGGAACAATGGAACGGTTGCAAAAAGTGATCGCCCGCGCCGGCATCGCATCAAGGCGCAAAGCGGAAGAACTCATCTTGCAAGGGCGGGTGAAAGTCAACGGCCGCGTCGTCACCGAACTCGGCGCCAAAGTCGGGCCGCGCGATGATGTCGAAGTCGACGGCATTCCCGTCGAGCGTGAGGAGCCCGTTTACTATTTGTTGTACAAGCCGCGCGGGGTGATCTCGAGCGTCAAAGATGACAAGGGGCGCAAAGTGGTAACCGATTTTTTCAAAGATCTGGACAAACGGATTTATCCGATCGGACGGCTCGATTACGATACGTCCGGCTTGCTTTTGTTGACGAATGACGGCGATTTCGCCCATTCGCTCATGCATCCGCGCTATGAGATCGAGAAAGTATACGTTGCTAAGGTGAAAGGCATCCCGACAGGCGAACAGCTCAGGCAGCTTGAGCGCGGAGTGAAGCTCGAAGACGGCATGACGGCGCCGGCGAAAGTGAAGCTGCTTTCCACCGACCGGAGGAAAAACACCGCCATCGTGGAAATCCGAATTCACGAAGGCCGGAACCGACAAGTGCGCCGTATGTTTGCGGCGATCGGCTGCGACGTGCTGAAGCTGAAGCGAGAGCGGTACGGGTTTCTCGATTTAAAAGGGCTGCGCCCCGGCGAATACCGCGAGCTGACGCCGCACGAGGTGAAGCTGTTGCGCGCGATAGCGCTTTCCGGGGGAAGAAAATGACAAGTATTTGTTACATCACAGCTAGATGGATATTACTTTAATGGAATAAAATTACAAATATTGTTACATCACAGTTAGTTCCGATACCGCATGGACCTAACTGTCGCTAAGGAAAATGACAAACGTTGTCACATAACGTTCATATCTCCGCGCATAGAAACGAGACGAGTTTTGCTATAATGAAAAATGGGAGATTGTGAACTTCCATGTCGAATCCTTGCGGCCGGTGCCGCGGGGGATGAGAAATTAAAGGGGTTTGAACGATGAAAAAGCAGCAGCGCTTAGTGGTGAGGACGGCGATTTTGCTCGTGTTGCTTGCCGCGGTTGGCTACACGATTTACGCCAACTTTTTCACCGAAAAAACGGCGGTGGCTGTCGGTTCGACAGCGCCGGATTTTGTGTTGACCGATTTGAACGGACAGAAGCACCGCCTCTCCGATTACCGCGGCAAAGGCGTGTTTTTGAACTTTTGGGGGACGTGGTGCAAGCCGTGTAAGCGGGAAATGCCGTATATGAACGAATGGTATCCGGTGTACAAGCAGCAGGGAGTGGAAATATTGGCGGTCAACGTCGGCGAACCGAAGCTGAGCGTCAAAAAGTTTGCCGAGCGCTTCGGGTTGACGTTTCCGATCGTCATCGACCAAGAAGACCAAGTGTTGAACGTGTACAATGTCGGGCCGTTGCCGACGACGTTTTTAATTGACAAAAACGGCAAAGTGAAGCAAATCATTACCGGAACGATGACGAAAGAAGACATTAGACGGCATCTGGAAAGCATCAAACCGTAAGGAGTTTTGCGTCATGGAACAGGTGAAATGCGAATGCGGCCACGTGAATCCGCACGGCACGGCGTTTTGTGAATCGTGCGGCAAGCCGCTTCAAGATGTGGGCGAAAAGCCGCTTTTAGACATGCGCTACGAAGGGAGCGCGCGCCGGTCGCAAACGTACAAACGGACGATCATCGATCAAATTTGGGCGTTTTTTTCATCGGTCAAAGTCGGCGTCGCGCTCATTGTCATCACGCTCATCGCGTCGGCGATCGGGACGATTTTTCCGCAGCAAATGTACATTCCGCCAAACGCCGATCCGGCCGAATACTATGAAAAGCAGTACGGCTTGGCGGGGAAGCTGTATTACGAGCTTGGATTCAACAATTTATACGGTTCATGGTGGTACATTTTGCTTATCGCCTTGATCGGTGTCTCGCTCGTCATCTGCAGTCTCGACCGCGTCGTGCCGCTGTATCGCGCCTTGAAGCGGCAAGGAGTGAAGCGCCATCCGCACTTTCTCGAGCGCCAGCGGCTGTTTGGCGTTTCGCGGGTGAACGATCCTGACGACGCGATCGCGACGTTGACAGAGCGGCTTGCGAAACAGCGCTACCACGTCCGCGAAGAAGACGGCCATTTGCTCGCCGAAAAAGGGCGGTTTTCACGTTGGGGTCCGTACGTCAACCATATCGGCCTCATCATCTTCTTGATCGGGGCGATGCTCCGTTCTGTTCCGGGGATGTACATCGACCGCGCCATGTGGATTCCGGAAGGTGAAACGAAGGAAATTCCGGGGACAAACGGCCGCTATTTTTTAAAAAGCGAACAATTTATTTTTGAAACGTATCAAAAAGGGAAAGAGAACGAAGCGTTCAACGCCGCTATTGACCGCGTCGGCAACGGAATGATCGCGAAAAACTACCAAACGAACGTCGTGCTGTATAAGCGCGTCGGTCCGGTGATCGCTGGCGCTGAACCGAAGCTGAAAAAAGTCAAAGAATACGCGATTCGCGTCAACGAGCCGTTGAAATTCGACGGTTATGCGCTTTATCAGGTCGACTTCCGCCTTGGCGAACCGAAGGCGATGTCGTTTCAGCTCACCGATAAACGATCGGGCGCGTCGTTCGGCACGGTTCACATCGATTTGTACAACCCGAAAGAAGAATATGATCTAGGGCGAGGATATCGCGTGAAGCTATTAAGCTATTTCCCTGACTTTGAGTTTGACGAAGATGGCAACCCGTCGACAAAATCGCGCGTGCCGAACAACCCGGCGTTCGTGTTCAAAATGTATGCTCCGGATCGTCCAAAAGGGGAGACGAGCTTTGTCGCCATCCAACAGACGATCGAGCCGTTTGGCGACAACAAGTACAAAATGGCGTTTGCGGGGCTGGAGACGCGCAACGTTTCCGGTTTGACCGTCCGCCGCGATTTCACGCTGTGGATTTTAGGGATAGGTGGGGCGATTTTCATGATCGGGCTGATCCAAGGCATGTACTGGAACCACCGCCGCGTTTGGGTGCAGCGGGTCAACGGCGAACTATGGATCGCCGCGCATACGAACAAAAACTGGTTTGGCTTAAAAAACGAGCTGCGCCGCCTGCTTGACGGCACCGGCTTGACAATGCCGGCCGATCGGCTCGAGGAAGGAAAGAAAGCCCGACAAGGGGGACAAGCGCATGGTACAGCTTAGCAGCACATTGCTCTATACGGCGTTTATTTTGTATTTAATCGGCACCTTTTTCTTCGGCGGTTCGATTCGCGACAGACGGAAAGAGCGGGAAGGGAAAGACCGTTGGTCGCAGCTTGGCATCGCGGTGACGATCATAGGTTTTCTTGCTCAGCTTGGCTATTTCATCACGCGCTGGATCGCCGCCGGGCACGCGCCGGTCAGCAACTTGTTCGAGTTTACGACCTTTTTTGGCATGATGCTGGTCGCTGCGTTCATTATTATTTATTTTATTTACCGGCTGAGCGTGCTCGGGCTGTTTGCCCTTCCTGTCGCTTTGCTCATCATCGCCTATGCGAGCATGTTTCCGCGCGAAATTTCGCCGCTCATTCCCGCTTTGCAAAGCGACTGGCTGCACATTCACGTTACGACGGCGGCGGCCGGGGAGGCGATTTTGGCCATCAGCTTTGTCGCCGGGCTCATTTATTTGATTCGCGTCGTCGATCAGTCAAAACCGTCAAAGCGCACGTTTTGGCTCGAAGTGGTCATGTTTTGCTTAATTACCACGCTCGGCTTTGTCGTCGTTTCGACCGCGTTTGGTCTTTCCGGCTATGAAGCGAAGTTTACATGGGTGGATAAAAACAAACAGCGGGATGAGATGATTTACGAGCTGCCGGCGCTTGTCGGCCCGCATGAAGGCAAGCTCACCAAAGACAGCGCCGACCGCATGGAGCCGTTTTTGGAAATGCCGGCCATTATCAACGCCAAAAAGCTGAATACGGTTCTTTGGTCATTGATGGCGGGGACGGTGTTGTACATCGCGCTTCGGCTTCTTTTGCGCAAACGCATCGCCGCGGCGCTCCAACCGTGGGTAAAAAACGTCAACCTCGATTTGGCGGATGAGATCAGCTATCGGGCGGTGGCGATCGGGTTTCCGGTCTTTACGCTCGGAGCGCTCATTTTCGCCATGATTTGGGCGCAAATCGCTTGGACCCGCTTTTGGGGCTGGGATCCGAAAGAAGTGTGGGCGCTCATCACCTGGCTGTTTTACGCTGCCTTTTTGCATCTTCGTTTGTCAAAAGGCTGGCACGGCGAAAAGTCGGCATGGCTCGCCGTCATCGGCTTTGCCATTATTATGTTTAATTTGGTGGCGGTCAACCTCGTCATCGCCGGGCTGCATTCGTACGCCGGAACATAATGGAACAACAACCGGATGCTCTGTTGGCGAGCATCCGGTTTTTCGGTAAACTAGAAAATAGGGATGTTTCCATTGATGATGGGGGTGCAAAGCATTGGAAAAACAAGAAAAAACCATCCGTATTTTAGTGGTTGACGATGAAGAGCGCATCCGGAGGCTCTTGAAAATGTATTTGGAGCGGGAAAATTACGTGATTGACGAAGCGGGCGACGGCAACGAAGCGCTGGAAAAGGCGCTGGCGAACGACTATGACGTCATTTTGCTCGATCTGATGCTGCCGGGCAAAGACGGCATTGAAGTGTGCAAAGAAATTCGCGAGCAAAAAACGACGCCGATTATTATGCTGACGGCAAAAGGCGAAGAAGCGAACCGCGTGCAAGGGTTTGAAGTCGGCACCGATGATTACATCGTGAAACCGTTCAGCCCGCGCGAAGTCGTGTTGCGGGTGAAAGCGTTGTTGCGCCGCGCCGCGAACGCCGCCTACGCGCCGGTGGAAACGACGGCGAAAGACGTGCTCGTGTTTCCCCACTTGACGATTGACAACGATGCCCACCGGGTGACGGTCGATGGGAAAGAGGTGAGCTTGACGCCGAAAGAATACGAGCTGCTCCTTTTTTTGGCTCGTTCGCCCGATAAAGTGTTTGATCGCGAGCAGCTGCTGAAAGAAGTCTGGCATTACGAGTTTTTCGGTGACTTGCGCACGGTCGACACCCATATTAAACGGCTGCGTGAAAAGCTGAACAAAGCGTCGCCGCAAGCGGGAAAAATGATCGTCACCGTCTGGGGTGTCGGCTACAAGTTTGAGGCAGTGAGCGACTGATGTGGCTGTTCCGCAGTGTCGTCGGCAAACTGTGGTTCACGATTTTGCTGCTCGTCTCGTGCGTGCTGTTTATTTTAAGCATTTTGCTCATTAAATTTTTGGAAGACTATTATGTGCAGGAAGCGGAAAACGACCTCACCCGCCTGGCGACAAAAGTGGCCGAGGTGATGCACGATCACCGCGATGAAGAGCTCGCCCGCTCGATCGCTTGGACGCTGGTCGACAATCGCACGAAAGCGATCATCGTCGCCGATGAGGCGCATTATTGGTATTCGCCCGGCGGGGCAGACTCCGATGATGTGCCGCTGTCGTTCATCCGCCGCGATCGGGACTTGCGGCGGGTGCTGACAGACGGGAAAACGGTGAAAAAGCGTTTGTATATGCCAAAGTGGCAGCCAAAAGAAAAGCTGCCCCGTGATGTGATTATGGTTGGCGTGCCGATGACGATGCCGGACGGCAGCCGCGGGGCCGTGTTTATTTATCAATCGCTCGAAGCGATTGCCGATGCGACAAAGCAGACAAAGGAACTCATTTTCCTTGCCGCCTTTATCGCCATTATCATGACGACGTTTTTTGCCTTTTTCTTGTCGACGCGCATCACCGCTCCGCTCCGGAAAATGCGGCAAGCCGCGTTCGAAATGGCGCGCGGCCACTTCGATATGAAAGTGCCGATTTTAACGAATGACGAAATCGGCGGGCTGGCGATGGCGTTCAACCAAATGGGGCGGCGGCTGCAGTTTAACATTAACGCGCTCAATCAAGAAAAAGAACAGCTCGCCAGCATTTTAAGCAGCATGGCCGATGGCGTCATTACGTTTAACCGCGACGGGGAAATGTTGATTACGAATCCGCCGGCCGAGCGGTTTTTGCAGGCGTGGTATTTCGAGCAAGGAAACGGTGGGGAAGCGATGGCGCCGCTGCCGCCGCAAGTAAAAGAGCTGTTTGCCCGCGTCGTCCGCGAGGAGAAGGAGCAATCGACAGAAGTGACGCTGCAAGGGCGGACGTGGGTGATTTTAATGACGCCGCTGTACGGCAAAACGATGGTGCGCGGCGCGGTCGCCGTTTTGCGTGACATGACCGAAGAGCGGCGGCTTGACAAGCTACGCAAAGACTTTATCGCCAACGTTTCGCACGAATTGCGCACGCCGATCGCTATGCTCCAAGGCTACAGTGAGGCGATCATCGATGATATCGCGGCGAGCGAAGAAGAGAAGAAAGAGATGGCGAAAGTTATTTACGACGAGTCGCTGCGCATGGGCCGCCTTGTTAACGAGTTGCTTGACTTGGCGCGCATGGAAGCGGGCCATATCGAGCTGGAGTACGAACAAGTCAAGCTTGTTCCTTACATCGAGCGGGTGATCCGCAAGTTTTACGGGCTGGCGAAAGAAAAGCAGATTGAGCTGACAGCCGAGTTTCGTGATCGGGACATCGAAATCTCTCTCGATCCGGATCGGATCGAACAGGTGCTGACGAACTTGATCGACAACGCGATCCGCCACACGGAATCAGGCGGCACCGTTCGCCTCATCGTCGAACCGAGCGGCGATGGCGTGACGATTCACGTTCAAGACTCCGGTTCTGGCATTCCGGAGGAAGACTTGCCGTTTGTGTTTGAGCGCTTTTACAAAGCGGACAAAGCGCGGACGCGCGGACGCGCGGGCACCGGACTCGGTTTGGCCATCGCCAAAAATATCGTCGAAGCGCATAAGGGGCTCATTACCGTCCACAGCAAGCTGAACGAAGGAACGACGTTTTCTTTTTATTTGCCGAATCACGGGTCGAAACGGACGTAGGGCCGTTGGAACGAAAGGGGCTAACCGAAAAGGCGGTCTCCCCTCAAGAAAGACACAACATAATAGTGTGTCAAGGAAGCGGATGGCGCTTATATCTTATATAGCGATGAAAGAGGGTGTCCCAGTCCGTTTGGGACACTCCTTGCCTTCGTTCGCGCTACAGCGAACGGTGGATTCATTTTAGTGGTATAGACAACTAGAATATATAATGTTATAATAAGAGACAGAAAGTGGGGAAGTGCGATGAAGCGGTGGATATTGAAAAATGCCGCGGTGTATGCAGAAACAGGAACCATTGAACAAGGGTATGTGCTGATCGAAGGGGAAAAAGTGGCCGCGATCGGGCCGATGTCGTCATGCCCAACTGATGCAGGGGCGGAAGTGATCGAGCTTTCCTCGCAGTTTTCCATCGTGCCGGGATTCATCGACGTCCATATTCATGGGGCGGCCGGGGCGGATGTCATGGATGCGACCCTAAAGGCGCTTCACGCGATGGCTAAGGCGCTGCCGGCGGAAGGGACGACGAGTTTTTTGGCGACGACGATGACGGCGCCAAGCGAACAAATCGAAGCCGCGCTTCGCAACGTCGCTCGCTATATGGCGGAGGCGAACCGGCCGGGAGCCGCCGAAGTGCTCGGTGTTCATCTGGAAGGGCCGTTTTTGTCGCCGAAGCGCACCGGCGCGCAGCACCCGCGCCACCTCGTCGACCCCAATGTCTCGCTGTTTCAGCGCTGGCAAGAGGCGGCCGGCGGCCACATCCGCCTTGTCACCCTTGCCCCGGAGCGCGAGGGGGGGCTTGAGTTGGCCGCTTATTTAAAGCAAACGGGGGTCATCGCTTCGATCGGCCATTCCGATGCCGTTTACGACGAAGTGAAAGCGGCGATTCAAGCAGGAGTGACGCACGCCACCCATTTGTTTAACGGGATGCGCGGCATCCATCACCGCGAACCGGGGGTTGCCGGTGCTGTGCTGATGTTTGAAGAAGTGATGTGCGAACTGATCGCCGATGGGCTGCATGTCGCGCCACCGATGGTCCGCTTGGCTTATCGGAATAAAGGAAGCGAGGGGCTCATCTTAATCACCGATGCCATGCGGGCCAAATGTCTAGGTGATGGGCGGTATGAACTTGGCGGCCAAGAGGTGACCGTCCGCGGTCAAGAGGCGCGGCTTGCCGACGGTACGCTGGCGGGAAGTGTACTCAAGCTTGCCGAGGCCATCCGCCGTGTGCTCGATTACACCGGCTGCACGATTGAAGAGGTGATCCGCATGGCGAGCTGGAATCCGGCAAAACAGCTTGGCCTCCTTGATCGAAAGGGCAGCTTGCGATCCGGCAAAGACGCCGATGTCGTCGTGTTGAATGAACGATATGAGGTCATGATGACGTTTTGCCGCGGCGCTCTTGCTTATCGCCAGCGGGATGAAAGGGGGGAGAGCGATGGCGTTGAAGCTTTTGGAAACCGCTGACTATACCGAGATGAGCCGCCGGGCAGCGGACATCATCATCAAAGAAGTCAAGGAAAAGCCGAATGCCGTGCTCGGCTTGGCGACCGGCTCGACCGTGCTCGGTGTGTACCGCGAATTGGCCGCCGATCATCGGCAACATGGGACATCGTATCGGCACGTGCGCACGGTCAATTTGGATGAGTATGTCGGGCTCGGTCCGGATCATCCGAACAGCTATCGCTATTATATGAATCACCATTTGTTTACCCACTTGGACATCCCGCTTCACGAGACGCATGTGCCGGATGGCTTGGCTGCTGATCTTGACGAAGAATGCCGCCGCTACGAGCGGCTCATCGATGAATTGGGCGGCATCGATTTGCAGCTCTTAGGCATCGGCCGCAACGGCCATATCGGCTTTAACGAGCCGGGAACGCCGTTTTCATCGCCGACTCATGTCGTCAAGCTCGCCCCGTTGACGCGTGAAGCGAACGCCCGCTTTTTCCCGTCGTTGGATGATGTGCCGCGCTATGCCATAACGATGGGAATTGCGACCATTTTGCGGAGCCGCCGCATCGTGCTGTTGGCGTCAGGGGAGGAAAAAGCGGAAGCCATTGCCCGGCTTCTCGAAGGCGTTGTCACACCGGATTTGCCGGCTTCGGCGCTTCACCTTCATCCGGACGTGACGATCATCGCCGACTGCGAGGCGCTCTCGCTCATCCCAAAGGAAAAGCGGAAAGGGGATGCGCCATGATCGATAAACAGTCGCCGATTCCGATTTACTATCAGCTCGAGCAATATATAAAAGAGAAAATCGAAAAAGGGGAATGGCGGCCGGGCGAGATAATCCCGTCGGAGCGGGAGTGGGCAGAAACGTATGACATCAGCCGGATGACCGTTCGCCAGGCGGTCAACAATTTAGTGAACGATGGCTATCTCGTCCGCCGGCGCGGGAAAGGAACGTTTGTCGCCGCCAAAAAAATCGAGCAGCCGCTGAAAGGGCTGACGAGCTTTTCCGAAGATATGCGGGCGCGCGGCATGGAGCCCGGCACGATCGTCCTCCGCTTTGAGACCGTTCCCGCTTCCGAGAAGCTTGCTGAAGGACTTGGCGTCACAAAAGGCGATGACCTTTATGAAGTCCGCCGCCTCCGGTTGGCCGATGGCTTGCCGATGGCGCTGGAGACGCTCTACATTCCCGTCCATCTTGTTCCCGGGCTGACGCGTGATGTTGTAAGCGGTTCTGTCTATGAATTTATCGAAAAGGAAACAGGATTGATCATCGGTTCTGCTGTTCAAACATTGGAAGCGTCCGTCGCCCGCAAGCTGGAGGCCGAGCATTTGCAAGTGAAAGAAGGGGCGCCGGTGCTGCTGCTTGAGCGCCGCACCTGCCTTGATGACGGCCGGCCGATGGAAATCGTTAAATCGGTGTACCGCGGCGACCGATACAAATTTATGATTGAAATGGAAAGGGGAGGAGTATGAATGTTAGGCTTTTTACAGCGAATTGACAATTGTGTCACACGCTTGCGCCTAAAAGTGAAAGACATGTCAAAAGTCAACGAAGCAGAATTGAAACGTTTGGGAGCGAAAGGTGTGCTTCGCCTCAACCAAACGGACTTGCAAGTGATTGTTGGCACGGATGTCGAATTTTTAGCCAATGCGATGAGAAAACGGTAAAAAGCGAGATGGTTGGGCCGTTCAATGGTTGGCAAACATGAAACTTTTTTTTGCCCTCCACGTATGACTATAGAGGATGCGGTGCTCTGCCAAAACAACGTGCGTTGCTGCCCGTTGCGGAGCGGCGCGAGCCAATGAAAAATGGAAGGGGTCGGGGTGAGAAATGAGCATGTTTGGAAAAGTCGCGGCCGATGTGCTTGGATTGAGCGACATCGGTTCGGTCATTCAACCGAAAGACTACGACAAAGTCGATGCCGATGATTACGTGATGCACGAGGATGGAGAAAAAATCTACTTCCTTATTAAATCGAAATCCGATGAGTATTGCTTCACCAACCGTGCGCTCATTCATCTGGACGGCACGAGCGCAACAAGCAAAAAACGGACGCTGCGCCGCTACGATTACTACAAGCATCCGATTTCCGACGTGTCGCTCGAGACGGCCGGAACGGTCGATTTGGACGCGGAAATCAAATTCAAAATCGGGACGCACGCCTACTCGATTGATGTGCATAAAAAGCATATCGAGGAACTGAAAGATTTGTATAAATCGCTGCTTGCGATCGCCGATATTTGCCGCGAAAATGAAATGAAGCTCGACTATGCCGAGCGGAGCCTCGAGCTGGCGGCCAAGGTGTTTGCCAACATGCGCGGCGACGGCGCCAATGTGTCGACGGATTTTCAGGCCGTGAATGAATACGCGTTTCGATGGCTGACAGAAGCGAAAAAGAACTATACGGTGAAAGATTTCGGCTTTGTATTTGAAAAATACATCGAGCAGTGAGGAGATGAAACTTGCATTCGGGAAAGACGCCGGGCTAGAGGGAGGCGTCTTTCCCTGTTTTTCAAAGGAGCGCGGCGTTGCCAAACGGTGAAGGGGGCGAGAGTGGAAGTAGGCAACGTGGGGAAGTTTTGCGATCTCATGCGGACACGAACGCTGAGACACCGCAAGGAGCAGCGCTTGTTTGTTGTCGCTCGGTCGCAAATTGATGGTTGTCAAATGAGCGATGTTGCTTTAATATAAAATTGTCCATATCCGAATTATTTCGTCGATTCGCAGCAAGGTGCCGAAAAGGCTTAATAGGGAATCCGGTGGGAATCCGGAGCTGTCCCCGCAACTGTCAATGCGGACGAAATGAAATCGCCACTGTACGGACGGATGGCTTGCGCTGTTTTCCGTACGGGAAGGCTTCAGAGTAGGATGACGCATGAGCCAGTAGACCTGCCTTGCTTGCCGCAGTTTCCGAATCTTCGGGGGGTGAGACGCGGAAACAGTCGCATAGGGCATAGTTGTGCCCATTGGTGGTCTGTTTCCCGCTCATTCCCCGACCGGACGGAATGGGCGTTTTTTTATTGTCCATACATCATTGAAGGGGGGACGTACGGATGAAGCGTTGGAAATGGTCTGCGGCGCTCGCTGCTCTCCTCCTTTTGGCCGCTATGCTTGCCGGTTGTGGCAGCGGAGCGGGCAGCAGCGCCCAGCCGACAAAAAAAGAGGAGCCGAAGACGGAGCAATCGGCGTTTCCGGTGACGGTGAAAGACGGGTTGGGGGAAGAGGTCACCATCAAAGCGGAGCCGAAAACGATCGTTTCGCTCATCCCGAGCAATACGGAAATCGCCTACGCGTTGGGGCTCGGTGAAAAAATCGTCGGCGTCAGCGATTTTGACAATTACCCTGAAGACGTCAAGACGAAAACGAAAATCGGCGGCATGGAGTTTAACGTTGAGAAAATTCTTTCGTTGAAGCCGGATCTTGTCTTGGCTCATGCGTCAAGCGCCCATAACTCGCGCGATGGCTTGCAGCAATTGAAAGACGCCGGCATCACTGTGCTTGTCGTCAATGATGCGAAATCGTTTGCGGACGTGTACGCCTCGATCGAGCTCATCGGCAAAGCGACGGGAACGGTGGACAAAGCGAAGCAAGTGATTGAAGGGATGAAAGAAAAGCTTTCGCAAATCGAAGAAAAAGCGAAACAAATTCCGGCGAACAAGCGGGCGAATGTGTGGGTGGAAGTGTCGCCGCCGCCGCAGCTGTATACGGCCGGCAAAGGAACGTTTATGGACGAGATGCTGCAAGTGATTTCAGCGAAAAACGTCGCCGGCGATTTGGAAGGCTGGCCGATGGTGACCGAGGAAAAAGCGGTGGCCTATAAGCCGGATGTGATCATCACGACATACGGCGGGGCGAAACAAGTGCTCGAGCGCGCGGCCTGGAAAGATGTGCCGGCGGTGAAAAACAAGCGGGTGTATGATGTCAACACCGATTTGGTCAGCCGGCCGGGCCCGCGCCTCGCCGAAGGGGTCGAGGAACTTGCCAAAGCCATTTACCCGGAAGTGTTTCAGTAAACTACCGATGTATATCATGGCCGTTACGGCGGCTGTATTTTCGCTGCTCGCAGGGGTATCGACAGGGTCGCTGTCGATTCCCTTTTCTTCTATTATCGAGATTCTCGCGTCACAATGGCTCGGAATGCCGCTCTCGTCGGACGTTCCTTCCGACTGGGTGCCGATTGTGATGGCGATCCGCCTGCCGCGCGTCGTGCTCGCCTTTTTGGTTGGCGCTTCGTTGGCGCTGGCTGGGGCGGCGTTTCAGGGGCTTTTGAAAAACGCGCTCGCCGACCCGTACACGCTCGGCGTTTCATCCGGCGCGTCGGTCGGCGCGGTGCTCGTGATCTTCCTTGGCTGGCAATGGCCGTTGTTCGGCACGTTTACATTGCCGATCGTCAGTATCGTATGCGGCATGGCGACGCTTGCGGCCGTCTTGGCGTTTACTCGCGCCGTCGATCGGCGAATGTCGGTGGAGACGATCATTTTAGCCGGCATTATTTTCGGGGCCTTTTTTAGCGCCTTCATTTCGCTCATGATCGCTTTGACCGGCGACGAATTGCGGCAAATCATCTCTTGGCTGATGGGGAGCGTGGCGATGCGCGGATGGAAATACAGTGGATTGCTGTTTCCGTTTTTCCTCATCGGTGCCGTGGTGTTGATCGCCAACGGCCGCGAGTTGAACGCGTTCGCGTTCGGCGAGGCGGTGGCGCTTCATGTCGGCGTTGACGTTGCGCGCCGGAAAATCGTTATTTTGACGGCGGCCGCCTTGCTCACCGGAGCGGCGGTGTCGGTGTCGGGGACGATCGGCTTTGTCGGGCTTGTCGTTCCCCACATCGTGCGGCTTTTATGCGGGCCGGACTACCGGGTGCTTTTGCCGCTATCGCTCTTGTACGGGGGGGCGTTTCTTGTGTTCGCCGATCTGGCGGCGCGGACGATCATCGAGCCGCGCGAGCTGCCGATTGGCGTCATCACTTCGCTCGTCGGCGCTCCGCTGTTTGCCGTTTTGTTTTTCCGAAAAACGAAGCGAAAGTTGGGATGACGATGCTGCAAGTGCGAGAGGTGTCGCACCGATACGGGACGACTCAAGTGCTTGACCGGGTGACGTTTTCCGTGGAGAAAGGGGAGCTGTTTGGCATCATTGGGCCGAACGGCAGCGGCAAGACGACATTGCTCAAGCTCATCAGCAAAGAGCTGCCGCTGGCAAGCGGCGAGATTGCCATCAGCGGTTGGCCGCTTTCCGAACTGTCGACAAAACAGTGGGCGCGCTTGGCCGCCGTCCTGCCGCAAACGTTGGAAACGGCGCACGGCTATACGGTGAAAGAAACGGTGGCGCTCGGCCGCTACGCCCATCAGCGCGGCTTGCTTCCAGCGTGGACGGCGGAAGATGAAGCCGCCGTTCAAGAGGCGCTCGCCGTTGTCGGCCTCGCCCACAAAATGGATGCGCCGCTGGAGCGGTTAAGCGGCGGCGAGCGGCAGCGGGCTTATTTGGCGCGGGCGCTCGCTCAAGAGCCGCAGCTGCTCTTGTTGGATGAGCCGACCAACCATATGGATGTAAGCGGGCAAGTCCGGCTTTTGGACCGGCTTACTGCAGCGGCTCGTGCCCGCGGTTTGACGGTGGTCGCGGTCTTTCATGAGATGAACGTCGCCAGCCTGTATTGCGATCGGGTGCTCGTTTTAAAGGACGGGAAAACAGCCGCGCTCGGCGCGCCGGCGGACGTCATGACGCCAGCGCTGCTGAATGACGTGTTTGCCGCTCCGGTCGTGCGCCAAGCGCATCCAGCGGCGGCCAAGCTGATGTTTTCGTTTGTGCCGCAACATCGCGAGGAGAAAACGCCGCTCGGTGGGCTGCGCCCGGTTTTTTTGGCCGATGCGGTCGTTCTTGCTTCACCAAGGCCGCTGCGCGTCTTGTCGTCCGCTTTGGTTGGCGCCGGATTTCAATGGGCGACCCATTTCGTCAACCGCCAAGTCGGCCTGGATTACGACTGCGGCGACGCGGAAGAGGAGATGCGCCGCTATTTGAAACGGCACGGCTTTTCCCCGGAGCGGACGATCGGCATGATGACTGCTGTCGATGTCCATGACGCCGTTTGGCTTCAAGAGGAAAGGAAAGGGTGTTCGGCCGCGGTGTTAGTCACCGCCGGGGTCGGCAATGCGGTCGACGCGGCCCGAGCGTGGCGGCATCAGCCGGCCGCCGCGAAGCCAGGGACGATCAATATGGTCATTGTCGTCGATGGGACGCTAACGGAAGCGGCGTTCGTGCAAGCGGTGATGACGGCGACGGAGGCGAAGGTGAAGGCGCTTGCCGAGCGGTCGGTTTGCGATCCGGAAACGCGAACGCTGGCTACCGGCACATCGACCGACTCGCTGGCGGTGGCGGCGACGCAAACAGGGCGGTCGTTTTCCTACGCTGGAACGGCGACCGAGCTTGGCCGCACGCTTGGCCGGCTTGTGTATGAAGCGACCATCGAGGCGCTCGATCGCTGCGAGCGGCGGAGGGGAAAGCGATGACTCATATGACGGCATTGGCGTTAGCCTTGTTTTTGGATGCGCTGGTGGGCGACCCGCGCTGGCTTCCGCATCCGGTGCGAGGCATGGGAAAACTGATCGCTTCGCTCGATCGCCGCTGGAATAACGGAACAAAGAGAAAAGCGAAAGGGACCGCGGCTTTGGTCGTCGTGCTGGCTGTTGTTTACGGGCTGTCGGCGCTCGCGGTGGCGGCAGGGTATGCGGTGTCTCTGTACGTAGGGGTGGCGGTCGAGTCGGTGCTCATTTTCACCGCCATTGCCACGAAAAGCTTGGCTGTTGCGGCGGAAGAGGTGCGTCGGCCGCTTGAAGCGGGCGATCTTTCCAAGGCGCGCCAGGCGCTGTCGATGATCGTCGGCCGCGACACCGAGCGGCTCGATGAAGCCGGCATCACTCGCGCCTGCATCGAGACGGTGGCGGAAAATACGAGCGACGGCATCACGGCCCCGCTCTTTTACGCCGCCATTGGCGGCGCTCCGCTCGCTTTGTTGTATCGGGCAGTAAACACGTGCGATTCTATGATCGGTTACAAAAACGAGAAGTATCGCGAATTTGGCTGGGCGGCTGCCCGGTTCGATGATGTGTTGAACTATGTTCCGGCGCGGCTGACGGCGCTCGTGATGGTGCTTGTTTTCGGCGGGCGCCGCCTCCGTGCGGCGCTGGCGATTTTGTTTCGCGACGCCCGCCGCCATCCGAGCCCGAACAGCGGGTGGCTGGAAGCGGCGATGGCCGGTCTGCTTGGCGTGCAGCTTGGTGGAACGAATACATACGGCGGCCTTGTTTCCGTCCGGCCGACGCTCGGCGATGCGGTGGTGCCGCTTTGTCCCGCTCACATTCGCCGGGCGGTCGCGATCATGATCGGGACCGTGCTCGTGTTCGCGTTTTTATTATGGATAGGAGGGATGATCGTTGCCATGGCCAGCGCATGGGGCGAATCCGCGCGCGCTTTATGAGCAATGCGGACTGAAGCCCCCCGATCAGTATATCGATTTCAGCGTCAATACGAACCCGTACGCGTTGCCCCCGTCCGCCTGGCCGACCGGAGAAGACTGGGCGCGTTGGGCGAGCGAATATCCCGATCCGGAAGCCAAAGCGCTCAAAGAGAAAGTGGCTGAGCGAGAGCGCATTCGCCCTGAGCAAGTGCTTGTCACCAACGGGGCGGTGGAGGCGGTGTATTTGTTGGCAGCCATGTTTGCCGGCCGCCGCGTCGGCGTCTTGGAGCCGGCGTTTTCTGAATATCGGCGCGCCTCTCTTGCTTACGGTTGCGAAGTGACGTCATTGATGGCGGAGGAAAGCCGCGGATTTTTGCCTGATCTTGACGAAGCGGCTGCGTGGGTGGCTGAGCGTGAAGCGGTGTTTCTTTGCCATCCGAACAACCCGACGGGAACGGTGCTCTCAAAGGGGGATCTTCACGCCCTCATTGCCGCCGCCCATCGGGCTGGAACGTACATCATCGTGGATGAGGCGTTTTACCCGTTTTGGTGCGGCGGATTTACAGCGGTGCGTTGGCTAGACTGCTACCCCCGCTTGATCGTGCTTCGCTCGCTGACGAAAATCTACCACTTGGCCGGGGCGCGCCTTGGCTATGTGGCAGCCGATGAAGCGGTCATTGCCTCGCTGCGGAAACGGCAGCCGCCATGGAGCGTAAGCCGCGTCGCCCAGCAGCTCGGGCTTCGCTTTATGGAGATGGAGTCGTTTGCCGTTTGGACGAAAGAGCGGATCGCCGCCGAGCGGGAGCGGGTGTTTCGCTCGCTGCCGCTGAATCGGTATCGTGTGTTGCCGTCGGCCGTCAACTTTTATTTGCTGCGGCCGCTGTCCGGCCGGACAATGGAGCTGTTTTGGCATCTGTTGGAGCGCGGGATCGTTCCGCGCCATACGATGAATTTTCCCGGCTTGGATGGGCGCTACTTGCGCTTCGCTGTCAAAACGCAGGTGGAAAACGATCAGCTGCTTGAAGCGTTGGCGGGGTGGGACGGTTGATCGTTTTTGTGAGCGGCGCGGTGCGGAGCGGGAAGAGCGAGATTGCGGAAGCATGCGCCATCCGGCTCGCTTCTGTCGGAAGGATTCATTATATCGCCGCTGCGCCGGCCGACGATGAAGAAATGGCTGGGCGCATCCGCCGTCATCAAGAGCGGCGGGCGGCCACCGCGGCGCGGTGGGTCGTGTGGGAAGTCCCGTTTTCATCGCGGGGGCTGGCCGCTTCTTTGCGGGCGGACGATGTTGTCCTGCTAGATTGTTTGACGACTTGGTGGGCGGCAGAACTGTTTGTAGGAGATGATTGGAAAATGATGAAAACGGCTGACGAAGCCGCCCGTCGCCTGCTTGATGAGGTGCGGGCGTGGGCCGGACGGTGCCGGGCGGTGGTGGTCGTATCCAATGAGCTGTTTTCCGGCGGGGTGCCGGATGATGAGGGCACGTTTCGCTACATGAAAACGCTTGGGTGGCTTCATCAGCAGTTGGTTGCCGCTGCCGGGGCGGCCGCTGTAGTCGAATGCGGCCTTCTGCGCGTGAAAAAAGGACGGTGGCCGCAATGAAGAGGGCGTGGAGCGGTTGGTGGCTGGCGCTCCAGCTGCTGACCGTCTTTCCGATCCGGCGCGCCGTCGAATGGAATGAGTGGCACGTCCGTTGGCTCGTGCGGTGCATGCCGTTGGTCGGGGGGCTGATCGGCGCATGTTCGGCTGCGCTGTATGCGCTTTATCTGTCGCTTTCCTTCGGTTCGCCGCTTTTTTGGTCGTTTCTCCTTCTTTGGCTCGGCGTTTGGCTGGCCGGAGGGCTGCACGCCGATGGGCTGATGGATGTCGGCGATGCGTTTTTTTCCTACCGCGATGTGAAGCGGCGGCAAGAAATTATGTCCGATTCGCGCGTCGGCGCATTTGCGGTGCTCGTGCTTTTCACCGTGCTGTCGTTCCGTTGGCTGTTTTTGTACGAATCGCTGCAAACCGGTGTCCCATGGGCGCTGTTGGTGGCGGTTCCTTGTTTATCGCGGGCTGGCGCCGCCTCGCTTCTTGTCGTCGCAAAGCTGGCAAAGCCGACAGGAATGGCGGCTTCGCTCCGCGAATACAGTTCATGGCGCGATGCGGTGGGCGCGCTGATGGCTGCTTTGTTCGTGCTCGCGTTATTGGCGGCGATCGGCGCTGTCCCGCTCCCAACCGGCTTGGCGTTGTTGGCGGCGACCGGATTGTTGGTGGCGGCGGCTCGGCGTTGGGCGGAAACCCAGTTTGGCGGCATTACCGGCGATGTGCTTGGCGCGTTCATTGAAGGGGGGGAAACGGTGCTGTGGGGCGTCATTTGGCTCTTACACTCATCCGGCATGGCATGACGGAGGAAAACCGGCGCCGCGCTTACATCGGTTGGCTTGATGTTCCGCTGGCGGCCGAGGAGCGCGAGCGGCTTCGCCGGCTGCGCACAGAACGGTTCGCTCCGCTCGATCTGTTAGTGGGCAGCGATCTTCGCCGCTGCCGCGAGACGGCCGCTTGCTTGTTTCCGGGACGGGAGGCGGATTGGTGCGCCGCGGAATGGCGTGAGCTGTCCTTCGGGGCTTGGGAAGGGCGGACGTTTGCGGACTTGAAAGACGACCGTGCGTATCGGCGCTGGCTGGAGTCTCCCGAAGCAGCGGCCCCGCCCGGCGGTGAATCGTATGCCGAGTTTCAGAGGCGCATCATGCAGGCGCTCGCAAAGACGCTTGCCTTGGCCGAACGATCAGGGGCTTGCCATGTCGTTGTTGTCACTCACGGCGGCCCGATCCGCCTTTTGCTGGAGCGGTATGCGCCGGATCTTCGTCCGTTTTGGGAATGGGAGGTGCCGTTTGCCGGGGGCTATACGTTGGAATCAACGCTTGAGCGTTGGAAGGAGGGGAAACGATGCATTTCGTTGTCGGCGGTGCGTTTCAAGGAAAGCGAAAATGGGTGCGGGAACGGTACGGAGTAGGCGATGGCAGCCACATCGTATGGCAGGACGGCTATCAAGCACCATACCAAGCGCCCGATGATGTCCACGGGGCGAAAACAGTCGTCCTTGACGGGCTCGAAGCCGCCATTCGTCGCGTTCCGGATGTGGACGAATGGGAGAAGCGCTTTGGCGACTGGCGGCGCTGGGAGGCGGCGGCACCCGGCCGCGCCGTCGTTTGGATCGGCACCGATGTGACGCAAGGCATCGTCCCTGTCGATAGGGAAGAGCGGCGTTGGCGTGATGCGGTCGGCCTCTGTTACCAACGGCTGGCCGCTATGTGCAGCCGCGTTGACCGACTTTGGTGCGGGCTGGTTGAACGATTGAAATAAGGAAAGGGGAGAGGGCGAATGAGGCTGTATACACGGACAGGAGATCAAGGAAAAACGAGTCTAGTCGGCGGGCGCGTCGACAAAGACCATTTGCGCGTCGAGGCGTACGGGACGATCGATGAGGCCAATTCGGTGATCGGTTGGGCGTTGGCTTTGCTTGTGGACGATGAACGGTTTCGCGACCTTTGCGCCGAGCTGCAAACGATCCAGCATGAGCTGTTTGACTGCGGCGGCGACTTAGCCATTGTCAACGGCAAGCTGCCGTATAAAGTGAACGATGAGATGGTCGCTCGTTTGGAGGCGCGCATCGACGCGTATGTCCAAGAAGCGCCGCCGTTGCAAAAATTCATTTTACCGGGCGGGTCGAAGGGGGCAGCGGCGCTTCATATGGCGCGCACCGTGACGAGAAGAGCGGAGCGCTGCATCGTTTCTTTGCAAAAAGCCGAGCCGATCAACGATGTGGTTCTCAAATATATGAACCGCCTATCCGACTATTTGTTCGCTGCCGCGCGGGTTGTGAATGCGCGGCTAGGGGTGAACGATGTCGAGTACGAACGAAGCGCCATCGTGTTTCGCGACAAGGAGGAGACGCCATGAGCCGTCGCTTGGCATGGCTGGCCGTTTGTTTGGCGTTGTCCGCCGTTGGGTCGTTCATCAAGCTGCCAACGTTTGTCGGCAGCATCGCCTTAGACAGCGCTCCGGCTCTTGTCGCCGCAGCCATCCTCGGTCCGCGTGCCGGGGCGGCGGTGGCGGGAATCGGGCATTTGATTTCCGCGTGGCTCGGCGGTTGGCCGATCGGACCGTTTCATTGGCTGATTGCTTTGGAAATGGCCGCGCTTGGCGCCCTGTTTGCCTTGCTCTATCAGCGGGGCTGGAAAATAGGAAGCGCCGCGATCTTTATCATTGGCAACGCTTGTTTCGCCCCGCTGCCGCTGGCCGCTTCGTTCGGTTGGTCGTTCGTGTTAGCGGTCATTCCGCCACTGTCGATAGCGGCGCTCATCAATGTCTTGATCGCGATGGCGGTCATCCCGTCTGTCGAGCGTGTCGCGGGAAAAGCAAGGGGGAAAGTACCGCATGCGTGATGTGCTGTTTTTACCGCTGGCGGACGGCGTGGAGTTGGCCGTTGCCGCCGATGGTTCAGCGGCGGTCGGAGACAAGCCGGGCGATGTCGTGTCTGCTCCGGCTGATGTCGTCGCCTATTTCGCCGCCCGCGTCGCTTTGCTGGAGCTGTTGAGCGTCGGGGCCGAAGCGAGGGCGGTCGTGCTGCAAAATTTCATCGCCGACGACCGTTGGGAGGCGCTTTGCCGCGGTGTTGAGCGAGCAGGCCGAGAGCTCGCTCTTTCCCTCCCGATCACCGGCAGTACGGAATCCAACTTTCCAACCGTGCAGTCGGCGCTTGGCGTGACGGCGCTCGGGACGGTGGGCAGCCAGCGAAAGCGGATCGGGATGACGCCAGAGACGGCGCGGTTTGCCGTGATCGGCCGCCCGCTCGTCGGGGCTGCGGTGTTGGCCCAACCCGAATGGGTGCTGCCGCTTTCCCTTTTCGCCGAGCTGCTTGTTTCGCCCCATGTGTATGAGCTCGTGCCGATCGGATCGAAAGGCATTTTTTACGAATGGACAGGGCTGTTGGCCGCCAATCGCCTCCGCTTCCGCAGTTGTTCGTGTCCGCTGTCGCTTTTTTCATCCGGGGGACCGGCCACCGCCGTGCTGATCAGCTATGACCCAGTTGGCGAACCGAAGCTGAAGCAGCAAGCTGGACGGCTCTTTTTCCCGTTGTTTGCCGAACGGTAGCCATGCCCCCATTTCTGTGCAAAAAGTGGTTTTCTTTTTCATCGTCACCCGTTATCATGAAGATAATGGGATTTTTTTTGGTTCGGCTGTCAAGCGAAACAAGGCGATGCCGCCGCTTTCGTACGGGGGCCGCCCGATGGTCAAAAGCAGACGAATGGCCGTGGTCCATGGGGAAGATAGGGGGAGAGAAACGATGGACCCCGTCTTTGAGCAGTTGTATGAAAAATATCACGATGACTTGTTTAATTTTTTGTTTTACATGGTGCGGAATCGAGAGCAGGCCGAAGATTTAGTCCAAGAAGTCTACGTCAAAGTGCTTCGCTCATATAAGCGGTTTGAAGGGCAATGCAGCGAAAAAACGTGGCTGCTGTCCATTGCGCGCCATGTGGCGATCGATTTTTTCCGCAAGCAAAAACGCCGCCGTCAGTGGGTGGGGGCAGCGGATTGGAGCGAGGAACAAATCAGCGCGGATGGTCCGCAGCCTGAGGAACTCGCCATTCAAAACGAGGAAATTCAGCAGCTGTACCGTTGTTTGGCCCGTTGTACGCTCGATCAGCAGCTCGTGCTGGTGCTTCGTTTCATCCAGTCGTTGTCGATCGCCGAAACGGCGGAAGCGCTCGGCTGGACGGAAAGCAAGGTGAAAACAACACAGCACCGCGCCTTGAAGGCGCTGAAGCACTATATGGAGGAAGAGGCGGAGCGGGAAGGTGGGGCATGTGAAAAAGTTTCAGTGGAGTGAGCAGTGCATTGAACATGGGTTAAAGCAGATGCCGACCGTGAAAGACCGCCGTTCCAAAGAAGACGTTTATCAGCAATGGCGGCGCGCTCAGCAGGCGCGCTGGAAACGTCGGTGGCGCGCGGCAGCGGCGGTAGCGACGGTGCTGATCGCCGTTGCGCTCGGCAGCCATCGGTGGGTCGCGCCGGAGCAGGAGGAGAAACAGAAGGCCGCATCGCCGGCGGAAATGACGCCGACCAATAGCGCTTCGGCGCCGGCGGAAATGATGATGACGGCGGATGCGGCTTCAAAGGCGGCGGAACAAAACGAAACCGTGGCGGTGATCGCCTTGCCCGACCGGCGCGGCGGTTTTGTGGTGCCGGTCGCGGTGCCGCTCGATGACCGGCTTGCCCCGGCGGAGCGGGTGGCGGCTGCCATCGATGAATTGAGCCGCACTCGGCTTCGCGATGCGGCCCGCTGGTTCGATGGCGTTACCGTGGTGCCGGAAGCGGAGGACGGGCGCACATGGGCGGTGGACGTTCCGGCCGGGCATCGTGTGTTTGCAGCCAGCGGCAAAGAACAGCAACTTTTTTTGGCGGCGGTGACGGAGACGGTGCGGCAAATGGGCGGACGGCGCCTCCACTTTTTCACCGCTGGGAAAGAAGGATTGAATTTGCCGGCGGTGGGGCGGTTGCACCTGTCAAAAATCGGTGGGCAAAAACGAATGTATTATATTAGCCGTACGTCTTCGTTTCCAGCCGTCGTGCTCATTCCAGCCCCGAGCGACGCCTCGACGCTTCTTGAGGCGCTGCAGCGGATGACCAAGCCGGGGGGAAGCGGGCTGGAACCGGCTGTTCCGCAAGGGGTAGAGATCACCGGAGTGAAGGTGGATGAACGCCACGCGACGATCCGCCTCCGCGTGTCCGTTTCGCTTGACACCCAAGACGCAGCGCGCATGGTGGAAGCGATGTTGCTGACGGCGAAAGAGTTTGGAATACATGACGTGACGCTGGCCGCCGCTGGTCGTTCCTCCCTTGGTTCGTATCGGCTTGGAGAGCGAATCGCCGTGCCGCCGGGGCCGAACCCGGAAGTAGTGGCGGCAGCAGGGCGGTAGCGGGGTGGCGCTGTTTTGTTATCGTTTTGTAAATGGCGGCGCGGTTCTGTTCTAGCGCCGATCGTTTTGACATAAGACTTATATGGTGTGAGAGGAAGAGGTCGTCACCGCGCGGCTCTCTTCTCGATTTGCCAAGCCTCTTTTTGAGCGCAGGAGGCGGCTTAGCCGTTGCGGGGAGCTTCGGTCCGCGCCAGCATGCGGAGCAGGGGATGAAAAAGGAGCATTCCCGTTAGGAGCTTTTCCGGGGACTTGATCAAAAAAAGCCCTCTTGGTATGATGCAGGGGTGT